>CAMXXM010000161.1 GCA_947253195.1 uncultured Porphyromonas sp. | reverse complement strand
GCGGGTGTTTTTCCCCGTGTGGATCATCTTTGTGCCGGTGTCCGCCATCTGGTGATTATTGGTGACGGCAACGGAGTAGAATTCGCCCACCGAGTTGTCTCCCTTAAGGATGCAGCTGGGGTACTTCCATGTGATGGCCGATCCGGTCTCCACCTGAGTCCAAGAGACCTTCGACCCATTGCCTCGGCAGAGGGCCCGCTTGGTGACGAGATTGAAGACACCTCCCTTGCCCTCCTTGTCACCGGGGTACCAGTTCTGCACCGTGGAGTACTTGATCTCCGCATTCTCCTCCGCCACGATCTCGACGATGGCAGCGTGGAGCTGGTTCTCGTCCCTCTGCGGGGCAGTGCAGCCCTCGAGGTAGGAGACGTAGGAGTCGTCCTCGGCTACGATTAGGGTGCGCTCAAATTGTCCCGTATTCAGTGCATTGATCCTGAAGTACGAGCTCAGCTCCATAGGGCAGCGGACGCCCTTGGGGATGTAGACAAAAGAGCCGTCACCGAAGACAGCCGAGTTGAGTGCCGCAAAGAAATTGTCCGTCGGGGGAACGACCGTCCCGAGGTACTTCCGTACCAGGTCGGGATGCTCCCTGACGGCCTCACTGATGGGGCAGAAGATCACCCCCTTCTCCGCTAGTTGCTTGCGGAAGGTGGTGCGGACGGAGACCGAGTCCATGACCGCATCAACGGCATAGCCGGCAAGGATCTTCCGCTCCATGACCGGGACACCAAGCTTCTCGAAGGTCTCCTCCAGCTTGGGGTCCATCGGCTCGTCGGCAGACTTCTTCTGCTTCGGTCGGGCGAAGTAAATGATGTCCTGGAAGTCTATCTCCGGGAGCTTGACGTGTCCCCAGGTGGGTACATTCATCCCGGACCAGGCGCGGAAGGCCTTGAGGCGGAAGTCGAGTAGCCACTCCGGCTCGTGGCGCATCTCAGAGATGGTGCGTACAATATTTTCATCGATCCCCTTAGGCAAGTACTCCGTCTCGATGTCGGTGGTGAAGCCGTACTTGTACTCGTCTCGCTCGTCTAAGAGGTCGCTTATCTGTTCGTTATTCATAGACTATATATATAGTCCCTCTGAGGAGGGAAGGATATAAAAACAGCCACCTCCGTCAGAGATCAGTGACCTCTGTCGTAGGCGGCTCTAAGGGTGAGGTAGGGCACAGCACATCCCTCAGTGAGGGAGCGATCGGCTCGACCAGTTCATCTAAGAGTGGGTAGACCTGTGAGCCTCGGATCCACTCCGTGTCAGGGCTGAGACTCAGGATCACGGTGCAGACGATCCAGAGCATCACTGCCGTGAAGAGTGTATTGGTCAGTGCACCGAGGAGGCTGTCCAGTAGTCCGAAGCGCCCATAGGAGGATCCGGTGACCAGGTCCAGCAGCAGGCGACTGAGCCAGAGTGCCACCGCAAAGGTGATCACCATGGAGAGCACCGAGATCGATGGCGAAAAGGAGATCGCTGACCGGATCAGTCCGGTGAGATAGAGGGCAAGGACAACGCTAAGACAGCGGAGGGCAGAGGCGAAAAACCCCAGACGCCACCCCGCAAAGAGCCCATTGAGCAATAGTAAGCCGACTGCGATATCAAACCACGGCATCTTGTGCTCTCCCTTGCTGCTACTGTCGTATTACTCTAGCTTGCGCTTGACCGTGAATTCCTCGAAGGTCTCGATCTGATCTCCTGCCTGGATGTCGTCGTAGTCCTTGATAGAGAGACCACACTCCAGACCGGTGGTAACCTCCTTGACGTCGTCCTTGAAGCGCTTCAAGCTCACCAGCGGACCGGTATGGATCACGATGCCATCGCGGATCACGCGAGCCTTATTGTCACGCGACACCTTGCCATGCTCCACCATACATCCGGCGATGGTACCCACCTTGGGGATGCGGAAGGCCTTGCGCACCCCGAGGGTTGCAGTGACCTGCTCCTTGATCTCCGGAGAGAGCATACCCTCCATAGCGGACTTGACGTCCTCTATAGCGTCGTAGATGATCGAGTAGAATCGGATCTCCACTCCCTCGTCCTCAGCAGCGCGCTTGGCACCCTGAGCAGGACGTACCTGGAAGCCTACGATCAGCGCATCAGAGGCGGCTGCGAGGTCTACATCGCTCTGGCTGATGGCACCGACAGCGCTGTAGATCACGTTGACGCGGATCTCTTCGGTCGAGAGCTTAACCAGCGAGTCGGATAGCGCCTCGACGGAGCCGTCCATATCTCCCTTGACGATGATATTGAGCTCCTGTACCTCTCCGTCCTTGATCTGTCGGCTGAAGGTCTCAAGACTCGGCAGGTGCTGGGTACGCTCCTTCTGCTCACGCTGGAGCTGCTCGCGCTGACGAGCGATGTCTCTTACCTCAGCCTCTGTCTCGAGGGCGTTGAGGGTCTCACCGGCTGGCGTGGCACCATTGAGTCCAAGTACCTTGACCGGCATGGATGGTCCGACAGACTCGACGGTATCACCATACTCATCAAAGAGTGCCTTCACACGACCATAGTTGGCTCCGGCGACGATGTAGTCTCCATTGTGAAGTGTACCCTCCTGGATCAGGACCTTGGTGGTGTAGCCACGACCCTGCTCAAGCGTACTCTCGAGGACGGATCCCTTGGCGAGCTTATTCGGGTTGGCCTTTAGCTCGAGGAGGTCTGCCTCTAGGAGGACCTTCTCCAGCAGGTCTTGAACTCCGATCCCCTTCTTAGCGGAGATCTCCTGGCACTGATACTTGCCACCCCAATCCTCTACGAGGTAATTCATGGCAGCGAGTTGCTCGCGCACCATATCGGGCTTGGCTCCCGGCTTGTCCACCTTATTGATGGCAAAGACGATCGGCACACCGGCAAGAGAGGCGTGAGAGATGGCCTCCTTGGTCTGAGGCATGATGCCGTCATCGGCTGCGATGACGATGATGACGATATCCGTCACCTTGGCTCCACGGGCACGCATGGCAGTAAAGGCCTCGTGACCGGGGGTATCGACGAATGTGAGCTTGCGCCCTCCCTCGAGGGTCACCCTATAGGCACCGATGTGCTGGGTGATACCGCCCGCCTCACCGGAGATGACGTCGGACTTACGCACGGCATCGAGGAGTGAGGTCTTACCGTGATCGACGTGACCCATCACGGTCACTACCGGTGCACGAGGCTCGAGATCCTCAGGCTTATCTTCTTTGGTCTCGATTGCCTGCATGGCCTGGGCATCGACATACTCTGCCTCATACCCATACTCGTCAAGGATAAGGTCGATCTGATCTTTCTCCAGACGCTGGTTGATGGAGACCATAAGGCCGAGATTGAAGCAGTAGACGATGATGTCATTGACTGGGATGTCAAGCATCTTGGCGAGGTCATTAACGGTAACGAACTCAGTCAGCTTGAGCTTCTTGCTCTCTCCCTCCTGTGCTCTCAGCAGCTCCTCAGCCTCCTCCTGACGTGCCTCGCGCTTCTCACGGCGATACTGTGCTGCCGTCTTGCCGGGTCGGTGACCACGTCCCTGCATGGCCGCCATGGTCTTCTTGATCTGCTTCTGGATATCCTCCTGTGTGATCTCCTGCTGCTCCTCCCGACGACGGCTCTTGCGACCCTTCTTAGGATTGGTGGCTGCACCGGGCTTGTTATTGCGGTTGTTGCCGGAGTTGTTGGCGTATGTGCCTCTCGGGTCTTTATTGCGACGATTGTTGGTGTCCTTACCGGCACCCTTGCCACTATCCTGCTTGGCTTGCTTGTCGATGTCGACCTTATTGCCCTTGATCCGCTTGCGCTTGCGTCGCGAGGTCTTGGGATCTATCTTGGAGAGGTCGATCTTGCCGACGACAGTGAGCCCCATATCATCGGTCGCGCCGAGGCGGAATACACCATCGTCTTCCTTGGACTCGTCATCGCTCTTAGTTGTCGGTTTCTCCTGCTCCTTAGTGGCAGGCGAAGGCTTCTGTGTGTCGGCTTTCTTCGTCTCCTTCTCGGGCATGGGCTTCTCCGCAGCAGGCTGGGAGGGCTTGGCACTCTCCGGCTTTGTCTGCGGTTTTGTCTCTGCCTCCGGCTTTTTCTCCACCTGAGGCTTTTCTTTAGCCT
>CAMXXM010000160.1 GCA_947253195.1 uncultured Porphyromonas sp. | reverse complement strand
CACCCATAAGGTTTCGTCGGCAGCGTCAGATGTGTATAAGAGACAGCTCTCTTAGTCTGCCTCTTCGTAGGGTGCTATGCTCTGATGGCATCTACCCCGAGGCGAATCGTTTCCCTTGCTCCATCTCTCACCCGGTCTCTATACTACCTCGATGCTGCAGACAGGATCGTCGGGTGCACCAGCTACTGTATGGCTGCGGGATGCAAGGGGGTGACCGTGATCGCAAGTGCGGTCAAGACCAGCCCTGAGGCCATCGTGGCGCTGAAGCCGGACCTGATCCTCGCCACCTCACTGACACGACAGAGTGACATTGAGACCCTGCGGAATCTGGGTCTCAAGGTGGTCACCTACCGCACCGGGACCACTCTGGATGAGATCTGTGATCAATTCGTCGACCTTGGCAAGAGGATTGGTATGGAGGCTGAGGCGAAGAAGCTTGCTGAGGCCTCTCTCGTAGTGGCGCAGGATCTCGGGCAGCGTATGAGCGCTCAGGAACTCACCGGACGTACAGTGCTGATGCAGCTCGGGGATGACCCCCTCTATGGAGTGACGGGGGGAAACTATATGGGAGAGATGATCAGCCGGCTCGGGTGCATCAATATATGTGAGGACCTCAGGCATGGGACGCTCAGCAGGGAGTATGTGCTGCGGAGCGATCCTGACTACATCTTCGTCGTAGGGATGGGGGAGGATCGACAGCCGATGATCAAGGGGTGGCACTCCTTCCCGGATCTTAAGGCAACTCGGCAGGGGCATCTATATGAGCTGGAGGCTAACGAGGCCTCACAGCCTACACCGATTACCTATGTCCTTACTCTGCGAAAGATGGCTCACGACCTGGGGCTGAAAGAGTAGATGACGATGAATAGGTGGACCAAGTGGGCTGCTCTGCTCCTCGGACTTCTGGTCCTGTCTCTTATCACCGCTGTCCTCTCCCTCACCGTGGGTGAGATGCCGATCCGTCTCGGTGAGCTGCCTACCATTATGTGTGGGGACTCCATCGAGTACCGTGTACTCCGCTACATAAGACTACCCCGTATGGTCCTTGCCCTCTCTGTGGGAGGGTCCCTAAGTATTGCAGGGTGCCTCCTACAGGGTGTCTTCCGAAATCCACTTGTAGAGCCGTATACCATGGGTCTCTCGGGAGGGGCATCCCTGGGAGTGGCTATCTGCATCGTCTTCGGAGTCTCTTCGCTGCAGTATATCTGGCTTCCGCTCAGTGGGTTTATTGGTTCGCTTGCCGTCATGGGCGTGATCTACACTCTTAGTCTGCGACGGCAGTCGGTCGAGGTGCAGCGGATGCTCTTGGTCGGAGTGATGATCAGCTTCGTCACCTCCTCGTCGGTTCTCTTTATTGAGGCTGTGGCACATCCCGAGGATCTTCAGAAAATCATCCTCTGGTCGATGGGCTCCCTGACGCAGTCCGACACAGGTATGGTGATCGGTATGGCGTCTCTCTCCCTCCTGCTCTTGGTGACTTCCTGTCTCTTTGCCACACCGATGAATGCCATGCGATTGGGGCTGAGGGGTGCGGGACACTTGGGCTTGGACACTCGCCGGACAGTCCGGTGGCTCTTTGTCATCTCCTCCTTCGCTACCGGGTGCTCCATCGCTGTAGCGGGAGTGATAGGCTTTGTCGGGCTTGTGATCCCGCATGTGGTTCGACTCACGATAGGCAATGACTATAGGGTTGTGATCCCTGCCTCCTTTCTCTTAGGCGGTCTTTTCCTCCTGCTCTGTGACCTGGTTGCGCGGACGATCATTGCTCCCAACGAGCTCCCCATCGGGGTCATCACCGGGATCCTCGGCGGGCTGCTTTTCATCCTCCTCTTGACACGCCCACGCAGTCGTAAGCCTTTGCTATGAGTCTCCTCTCAATCCGTCATTTGTCCTCGGGATACGCCGGAGGCTTCACGATAAGAGATGTCTCTCTCGAGGTGGAGCGGGGTGCTGTGGTTGGCATCATCGGCCCCAATGGCACGGGAAAGTCAACCCTCCTTGCGACAGTTATGGGGGATCTCTCCCCGATGAGTGGACGGATCTCCATCGGAGAGAAGGACCTGAGGCTGCTGAGCCGGCGGGAGCGCGCCTGCACCGTCTCGGTCGTCTCTCAGATGATCGATCCCATAGCGATCACGCTGAGGGATTATGTCGCTATGGGGCGTCTCCCACATCATCCGCCACTCTACTACTTTGAGAGCACGACCGACCAGGAGGTGGTGGAGCGATCTATCCGAATGGTCGGCATGGAGCCACTGGCACATAGATATATGACGGAGCTGTCGGGCGGTGAGCAGCAGATGGGGGCCATTGCACAGGCGCTCTGTGTGGAGCCTCAGCTGCTGCTCCTCGATGAGGCCACGGCACACCTTGACATCACACATACCGTGCGGGTGCTCAGTCTGGTCCGCTCGCTTGCGAAGGACCAGACCCGCCCCCTGACGATCCTCGCTGTCCTTCACGACCTCACCATGGCCTCGGAGTACTGCGACTATCTTGTCCTGATGAGGGATGGGCAGGTCTACGCCCAGGGAAGCCCAGAGGAAGTGCTGACAGAGGAACATATAGGGGAGGTCTATAGGATGCCGGTCACTGTCACGGCTCATCCTATCTCCGGTAGGCCGATGGTGCTTCCTCGGATGGCATAGCACACGAATCGTGATGGAAAAATGGGCAAGAATGGGTACATTTGGGCAACTAAACCAATAACAATCATATGACGCTGAATCCACTGACAGCCATCTCACCTATTGATGGTCGCTATCGCAACAAAGTAGAGGACCTGAGTGACTACTTTTCAGAGGCCGCTCTCATCCGATATCGCATCCGCATAGAGGTAGAGTATCTGATATGTCTCTCTGAGGTTCTTCCCCAGCTTGAGAAGATCCGTAATGACGAGGACCGTCATCGACTGCGAGCTCTCTACGAAGACTTCTCGCTTCAGGATGCTGAGCGTGTGAAGGAGATCGAGAGGACGACCAACCACGACGTGAAGGCCATAGAGTATTTCATCAAGGAGCAGATAAGCGATGATGAGTTTGGCCCTGTGCTTGAGTTTGTCCACTTTGGTCTCACCTCGCAGGATATAAATAATAGCGCACAGCCGCTGGCCCTCAAGGAGGCACTCCATGACCAGTGGCGCCCTCGGTTGGATAAGGTGCTGTCTGAGATCAATCAGCGTGCTGAGGCGTGGGCAGACATTCCCATGCTGGCACGCACTCATGGTCAGCCTGCGTCGCCTACCACGCTCGGTAAGGAGATGAGAGTTTACGGCTATCGTCTCGAGAGACAATTGGCACTACTTGACCTCGTCCCGCAGACGATAAAGTTTGGTGGCGCTACGGGCAATATGAATGCCCATCATGTCGCTTTCCCAGAGATCGACTGGCGCAACTTCGCCAATCGCTTTGCCCACCACCTCGGTATGGGGCTGGAGGAGTATACGACCCAGATCTCTAATTATGACAACCTTGCAGCGCTCTTAGACGGCCTCAAGCGGATCTCAACTATCCTTATAGACTTCTGCCGAGACATATGGATGTATGTCTCGATGGAGTACTTCAAGCAGAAGATTAAGGAGGGTGAGGTGGGCTCCTCTGCCATGCCTCACAAGGTCAATCCCATTGACTTTGAGAATGCTGAGGGCAATCTCGGTATCGCGGTGGCCTACCTTGAGCATCTGGCACATAAGCTCCCGATCTCCCGCCTGCAGCGGGATCTCACCGACTCCACCGTGATGCGAAATATTGGTATGCCTGTGGCTCATATGATGATCGCTTTCTCCTCCATCCTTAAGGGGCTTGATAAGCTGATCCTCCACGAGGAGACCATACTTGGAGACTTAGACGATGCCCTGCCGGTCGTGGCGGAGGCGCTGCAGACGATACTGCGTAGAGAGGGCTACCCCAAGCCCTACGAGGCGCTGAAGAAGCTTACCCGTACCAATGAGAAACTTACCCGAGAGCATCTGGAGGACTTCATTGACCACTTGGAGGTGCGCCCGGAGGTGAAGGAGGAGATGAAGAGGATCACCCCGCGAAATTACACCGGCGTGTATAGTAAGTGACCAATTCTCCGTATCTTTACACCGTTAAATATTAGCTATTTACAATACATGCAGCCGTGAGGCTGCG
>CAMXXM010000159.1 GCA_947253195.1 uncultured Porphyromonas sp. | reverse complement strand
AAGAGTGGGATAAGGCGCAAAGTGTAGTAAATAAAAATCCAAATATATTCATCAAAACAGAATGGGTTTACGATCATAACGGACAGCTTATCTGTGAGTCCGTGTCTCTTTTCAATAGAAATGGTGACAATATATCTGATCAGTATTATACTCAGACATATAGGTATAAATATGATTTCATCACAGAATATGGACTATGGGATAAGAGAGAAAAATACCGCATTCGAAACAATGGGGAGGATGAAATAATGGAAACAACCTATCGCACCTTCTCGTTTTATGATTAAAACGTATCAGATACAGACCCCATTTGTACACAATTGGAAATGCTCATATTGAGTGCTTGATATTTGCAGGACTCAACGATTCTTGACTGGTTAGTACTACACCTTCAGATAGAAGTCGTCCTGATTTATTTGCACGTTAAGTCCTGCACATCATATATTTATACATCGTACACCGCTGACATTCAGAAGTCTAATCACCCCTCGGAAAGGCTTTGGGAGCAGAGGGTCGCGAGTTCGAATCTCGCCACCCCGACAAGATTAAAGAGAGGGTGATGGGAAGATGCTTTTCTCCTCAGTGTTTTTTAGTACACCGTGAATGACACACGGACGAAGACACGACCTGCCCTGTCTTACCCCTTATACCAATACCGATATTAGTGCGCTCTAATATCGGTATTAGTCTTCTCTAATATCGGTATTAGAAATGCGCCAAAGGAAGGACGCTCCTCGCTACTGATCCTCAGACGTGTACCCGTGGAGGATAAAAAGGGTCGCTTGACCGCTCTCCCGCCTGCTGTCGCTGACCGACCTGAGACCGCCTCTCTCTTGGGGGGTCTGCTGATTTCCTTACTTTTGCAGTCGACAATTAACAACATAGCATCTGATCATGAGTAAGCTCTCACTATTTCTCCTGACACTTGTGATGGCACTGTCGCTCACCGGCACAGCTGCTGCGGCAAGCGACGGCGGGTCGAGGCTCGGGAAGGTTCGCTTCGCCGCCTCGGCAGACATCTGTAACAGTTGGTTCCATCGAGTCTACGGTCCCGACGGTAAGCAGATCGACATGAGTAGCTATGCGACCGGTTCGCTCACGGCGGGGGTGTCGCTCCTTGACCGCAGGCTGTACGTCGGTCTCGGCTTCACGAAGCTGGATAACGATCCTATCCGACCGGCTCTGCAGACGACTTGGAATATCTTGCCTTCTAAGTTTACCCCCTTTGTGGATCTCAAGGTAAGCCCGACAGCCGCCTCGCTCGGCGGCGGGGTGAAGTACCGCTTCTTCGATCGTCTGGGACTCTTCGTCATGGCGGAGGGACTGCTATGCCGGAGCAGGATCAGTCCGGGGCTGGCACTGGGACTGAGCTACGGCTTTTAGTCCACTCGGGGTGAGGGAAAAGCGGTACCTTTGCTCCCGTAAATGAAGAACAAAGATCCTGAAGAACCGACAGCCAAGACTGTCGACCTGAGTACGCTGCGGGGTCTCTACGGGAAGCATCCCGCTCTGCAGACGATCGTTCGCTCCCTCGCCCAGGAGCGGAGGAGTCCTACCCGGCTCTTCCTCTCCGGTCTTGCCGGCTCTGCCCCGGCGCTCCTCTTTGCCGAGCTGGCAGATCGGCTCGCGCAGGTGCCGACCTTCCTCCTCGTCTGTGACGATGAGGAGAGTGCGGGCTACCTGCAGAGTGACTTGGTCGCCCTGATGGGGGGCGAGGAGCAGGTCTTCTTCCTCCCCTCGCTCTATCGCCGAGGCATCCGCTACGGGCAGCCCGACGCGGCCAATGAGGTGCTGCGGAGCGAGATCGCTGACCGCCTGAGGGGCGGTGGTGAGCCGCCACGGATCATCGTCACCTATGCGGCGCCGCTGCCGGAGGGCTTTGCCGACCGGGCGGAGTATGAGGCGGGGCATATCGATATCGCGCTTGGGGAGGAGTATGAGCGGAAGTCTCTCCGAGAGCGACTCTGGTCGCTGGGCTTCGAGGAGACGGACTACGTCTACATGCCGGGACAATTTGCCGTCCGCGGCAGTCTGATCGACATCTACTCCTTCGCGCAGGACCTGCCGGTGCGGATCGACTTCATCGGTGATGAGGTGGAGACGATCAGCTTCTTTGACCCCGAGAGCCAGCTCTCCGGTGAGACGATGGAGCGGGTGCGGATCCTGGCACCGGTCGATAGCAAGAGCGAGAGCAAGGGTACTTCGATCCTCGAGCTGCTGCCGGCGGAGGCTGTGGTCTACCTGCCGAGCCACTCCTTCTTCCCCTCCACCCTCCGCACGGTCTACGAGATGCCCCCGGTCCACCCGGAGGACAATATCTTCCACTCCCTCGCGGAGATGCAGGCGCGCCTGATCGAGCCGGAGACGGTGATGGAGCAGCTGGAGCACTTCTCTCTCCTCACCGGGGGCGTCGACTTGAGGGAGCAGTCGCAGTGGCGGGAGATCACCTTCCGCGAGCAGCCGGAGCCCCTCTTTCATAAGAAAATGGATCTCCTCGCCGAGACGCTCTCCGACTACCGGCGTCAGTCCTTTGCGACGATGATCATGAGTGACCAGGAGAGCCAGCTCGGGCGGCTCCACAGGCTCCTCACCGATCGAGAGCAGCCGGTCTACTTCGTCCCGCTGCGACCGACGCTGCACGGGGGCTTCATCGACCACGAGATCAAGCTCTGCCTGCTGACGGACCACTCGATCTTCGAGCGGTACCACGGCTATAGGCTCAAGAGTGACCGGATCCGCAAGCGGAGCTCGGCGCTGACGCTGCAGGACATCCGGGGATTTGAGTACGGGGACTACGTCGTCCACTCCGACTACGGCGTGGCGCAATTTGGCGGGCTCTGCCAGATCGAGCAAAATGGGGAGGAAAGAGAGGCGGTGCGGCTTAACTTTAAGGGCGGCGACAGCCTCTATGTCAGCATCAACGCCCTCAGCCGCATCTCCAAGTACAAGAGCAAAGATGTGGAGGAGGCTCCGCAGCTTAATAAGCTGGGCAGCGGTGCCTGGGATCGGCTGAAGGATAAGACAAAGAAGAAGGTCAAGGAGATCGCCCGCGACCTGATCAAGCTCTACGCCCGGCGGCTGAAGATGAAGGGCTTCGCCTTTAGCCCCGACACCTACCTGCAGCAGGAGCTGGAGGCTTCCTTTATGTACGAGGATACACCCGATCAGGAGAAGGCTACGGAGGAGGTGAAGGCGGATATGGAGTCGCCCGTGCCGATGGATCGGCTGGTATGCGGGGATGTCGGCTTCGGCAAGACGGAGATCGCCGTGAGGGCGGCATTTAAGGCGTGCGCCGACAGCAAGCAGGTGGCGGTGATGGTGCCTACGACCGTGCTTGCCTACCAGCACTACCACACCTTTAAGAAAAGACTGCGGGACTTCCCCGTGCGGGTCGATTACCTCAATGCGGCACGGCAGGGGAAGGAGCGGACGCAGCTGCTGAAGGATCTCGCGGAGGGGAAGATCGACATACTGATCGGCACCCACTCGCTGGCGGGGAAGGGGGTGAAATTTAAGGATCTTGGCTTGCTGATCATCGACGAGGAGCAGAAGTTTGGCGTCGCTGTGAAGGAGAAGATCCGGAAGATGCGCGCCGAGGTGGACACGCTGACGATGACCGCGACACCGATCCCGAGGACGCTCCAATTCTCCCTCATGGGCGCCCGCGACCTCTCCAATATCCTCACCCCGCCGCCCAATCGTCATCCCGTGCGGACCGACCACACCACCTACAGCCCGGAGGTGCTCGCCGATGCGATCAATGCTGAGCTAGCGCGCGATGGACAGGTCTTTGTGATCAATAACAGGATCCGCACCATAGAGAGCGTGGCGGAGGATATCCGGAAGGCGGTGCCGGGCGTTCGCATCGGTATCGGTCATGGTCAGATGCCAGCGAAGGAGCTGGAGAAGGTGCTGACCGGCTTTGTCAATCAGGAGTACGACGTGCTCCTCGCCACCTCAGTGGTGGAGAATGGGATCGATGTGCCTAATGCCAATACCATCATCGTCAATGAGGCGCAGCGCTTCGGTCTCAGCGACCTCCACCAGCTCCGCGGTCGGGTGGGGCGCGGGGATCGGCAGGCGTACTGCATCCTCCTGACACCTCCGGCGGATGCGCTGACCGATACGGCCAAGCGTCGGCTCGAGAGCATCG
>CAMXXM010000158.1 GCA_947253195.1 uncultured Porphyromonas sp. | reverse complement strand
CCTTTTTACCTCCTTCAGCTCAAAGTCGCGGAGGATCTCCTCCGGGACAAATGCCGATATCAGCTCCATTATCTCTGCTGTTTCCATAAGCTCTGGCTGCTTCCTCATCTGTTATTTATTGTCACCTCAACAAAGGTAATCTCTTTTTCCTCCCCCTCCCGGCACATCAAAATGCGAATTAGACGTGAATAGAGAGGGGGCTATTGTCTAATTATTTACTACCTTCGCCTCGGAGAGATTGTCTACGGAGAGTTCCCGCTCCTGCGGTCACCCATTGTTATGCGCTCAACTCCATACCACCGGTGACTATGGTATGTCCTAATGCGGGTAAAGACGTGATAGTCTCTCTACCTTTATATAGTCGGATGGGATGGCAGCAGGGTCTCGCCCTTGGGGGGTCTCTCGGATACAAAGAAATGCACACGCTATGAGCAAGAGGATAAAGAAGTACCCAAACTTTCAGGATCTCTACTCCTTTGAGGACTATAAGAGGGCGTGCGAGGCGCAGGAGACCTTTTGCTGTGGGCTCTCGCCCATCTGTCTCTCTGCACCGAAGCATCACGACTCGGTCCATACTGACGTAATTGGCGACGAGAGCGCAAATATCGCCCTCGTCACCATCCGGACACAAAAGTTAGCCTACGCCACTCAGGTGTGGACCAGAGCTATGCTTGTGTCAAGTGGATATACAAGCGAACTATCCAACTATTGGAGTCTACACTACCGAGACAACGAGACCTCCTTCAGGGAGCTTGCCTATACGGACCTTCCGAACGGGATGACGCCCGAGGTGCTTGCCTCCTTTTTCTGGGACCTCTTAGAGACCATCGCCAACTCCGGCTCAATCAAGGTCTGCGAGGGGTACAGTCTCATCAATAAAGGCTTGGACAGCTTTGGCATTGAAAAGAACCCATCGATAGCCTTTGATGTCGTCCTCGATCGGGATGAAGCGAAAGGCTGCTTCGATGAAATCAGCGACGTCATGGCCTTCCCCTACAACCGGGAGCCAAAGTCATACCGCTGGGAGGAGATCCGAGACCTCTTCACAGAGCTCTCGCTTAAGCAACTCAGCCTTATGAATCTCGAGCTGCTCCATAAGCATACGGATATTGATGAGGATCTCTTCCGGGCCTGTAGCGCCCTTGATATCCAGGGGGTAAAACTTGCCATCAGTAGGGGTGCAAATGTCAATGCACTGGACAAGAAAGGCGAGTCTGCCCTACAGAAGGCGGTGGAGGGCTTCTCCTTCTACGGGAAAGAGCTGGACAAGAGCTACAGCGACGAGGAGAGATCTCTCTCGATCGTGGACCTGCTTGTCAGCCATGGAGCAGATGTAGACCTCTTCGGGGTCGAGGGGATGCAGCCCATCACCTGTGCCTACTACGAGCACAGCCCGGCTACGATAAAGCACCTGCTGGAGCTGGGGTCAGACCCCAATTACAATAGCTACCGGTCTGAAGACATACCCTATGAGTCGGAGGACTCCACACGATGCACCATTCTTAACCTCATCTGGGAACACTGGGGCGAGAGCTACGAGGCATACAAGGATGATAAGGAGGTGACCGAGATGATACGCGCCTATGGTGGTCGCCTGTACGACTGGGACTGCGACCCCCAGCGGCGGATCCATATCGGTCGATACTACGTGCGGATGGAACCGGACGAGGATGAGGAGAACCTATTCTTTGACAACAGTGGCTGGGGCATAGGCGATGCGGATCACCTCACGATAGAGGATGAGATGCTTCAGCAGACCACCATCAGCCTTGAGGCTATCGAGGGGCTGAGGCAGTGGCATGCAGAGTACCGCAGCTGCTGCGAGGAGGAGGACTTTGACCGAGACGAGTGGAATAGGCGCGGCCTTGCCCTTGCTCGAGAGGTGGCGAGAGTGCTTCCCGAGACCGTTGCCCTGCACTACCCCTACGGTGATGAGCTGGAGATACAGTGGTTCCCCTGGTGCTAGAGGCACCACATAATGTACCTCAGTGAGTCTCGACGCATCACTCCTACCGAATAAGAGTACGATGAAGGAGAAGAAGTATGCACTCTATATAAGTCCGGACGCCAATGTGGTCTACCAAGACAGCATGGGGACCTGTGCCTCCTGCGAGTTTGACGAGATCAGCAGAGAAAATCTCTCCATCGGGCCGCCCTTTAAGGTAGTCCTCCCCGGGATCAAGGCGTGGCACAAGCGCTATGAGGAGGCGTGCTTCGGGCCCTCGGCAGCCTATCGGTCCTTTGACTGGAGACAATGGCACATTGAGGGTCTCGGCTTTGCGAGAGAGCTTAGACGACAGCTACCGATAAGCTATACCCTGATCTATTGCGCCCCCTACGAGGACTGGAGCGGGACCTTACCCTATGACCCTATCGTGATTGACGATGAGGGGATGAGGGTGATCAACTATCTATCCTCCGCCGCCCAAGCCGCGCAACGCACCCCTACGCCACCGGTAGAGTACCTTAGCATTACTGGAGAGCAAGGGGAGGGGCAGGTGATCATACGGATCGGCTGTCACGAGTGGGAGGTGGAGATTGCTATACCGCACAGCGAGCTCAGAGCCGTGAGAGACTGGCTTAAGGGTATTGCAGAGGGGAGGGATCCCTACAAGCCCCTGTGCGTGGGTCATCACAAGCTATTCCTCCACAGAGACATCCTGGGGCCGGAGAGTCCCGTAGGACTACTCAGTGTAGAGGAGGCCGAGGACTACAGCCTGCACTTGCTGGCTTATGTAGATACAAAAGTCTTCGTCAAGGGACTCTATCTAACCCTCCTTAGTCAGCTTGGGTTTTTCCTCTATGGGAGAGCGGTACCCTACCCCACGGGCGAGGAGCGTCATCGCCTCTGGGTACCCTACAACGACGTCAAGTCCCTCGTCATCGAGCACTACATCACCGGAGAGGGTCCCACGACCGATGAGGGGATGACCTTTGTGGACGAGACCTACGTCATCTACCAGGACTGTCAGGACTGTATCTTCTGGGACACAGAGAAGTGTGGGACAGGTAATTCCGAGATAATCTACGGAGAAGATGTGGGCTATGAGGATCACGAGCTCCATGTGCCGGGGCTCGAGGAGTGGACCGACCTATGCGACAGAGCGGACGGCACCCACACACCTGAGGAGCTCTGGACGATGGGCCGGGAGCTATCAAGGGAGGTCCGGAAGCAGTTGCCCGATCGGGTAGATATCTTCTATCAGAGCTATGACCCGATACTCCCCTTCAGACATCGATTTTACAACGGTGAGCTACCAAGCCTGATCGTGCCAAGACAAGAGTGAGATCTATGAGACTATTTGACTTTAAGACTATGGCAGGGCAGAGCGCCCCCGCCTTCTGGATGGAGCTCCACGGGAGGGAGGTCCCCATCTATCCCATAAAGTCTGACTCACTTACTCCTTCACCTTTGACTCCTGCCGGAGCATTGCGTACTTTTGCATAGTCGCGCCTGGGTGACTAAAGCGCGATGGTGGGGTCGGTTAGTGCATCGCTCGCAGGTTCAGAGCCACTTATAGCCGGTCTCACCTCTCTATATAGACACAGTCCCGATAGATACAAGCCGGCAGCGTAGATTCACCTGGCAAGCTTGATAGTGCGACACCCTTGCGGGGTGGTGGGAGGGAGACCCTGCTCGGCGACCCTCAAGGGGTCGAGGGTGGTAGAGGTGGATCTCGGTACATCGGTCACCGCTTTGGGGATGACCGATGCCTATGGAGCGAGCACCCCTGCCGGGGTGCCACGCCGCCGACGGTGCTATCTTATCCGGTGCAGGAGACACTTGGAGCTCTCCCAGGACCTTAATTCCGCATGAAAAAGATGAGGGCTGAGGACCTAAATCAGAATCACGAGCTAATCAGACCGCCATCAGTCCTCTAAGAAGTGTCCTGACGCCACTTTTCCTCCCGCACCGAGCCTTATGCGGAATTGAAGTCTCACCGTCTTGGCCCCATACAAAGCTTCATAAGACGGCACCTATGGGCAACTTGTCCTATTGCTGACGTGATGAGAGAGCAATCAACAGATGGTGCAGATAAGAGACAATAGGGTCTTGAGATTGTCGTATCTTTGTCGCAAGAAACTTTACTGAGACGACTCGTACACGGTTCCTTTCGCGTCCTACGGATATCCGCCATTGTCACTGTCTCTTATACACATCTGACGCTGCCGACGAAACCTTATGGGTGTA
>CAMXXM010000157.1 GCA_947253195.1 uncultured Porphyromonas sp. | reverse complement strand
CCGGGTGGTGACGCCTTTGAGCAGTGCAGAAGGCATTCAACTCATTGTGAAGAGTGGAAGACGAAGAATCCCTTTCGGGTTCCCTTTGCCGAGCGTTATCTCACGAGAGGCTAACCGGTAGGGATCCCCGGTAAAGCAATGAGTGCGACACCCTGGCGGGGTCGCGGGGGCTTTTGCGATGGCTGATCCACGGGTCTTCTGGGCTACGCCCCTCGACCGGTGGCTAAAAAGCGGGCACCCACAAGGGGTGCTTTGTTCCCCACTCTTCACAATGAGTTGAGTGGCTTCTGTACCACTCAAATACGTCAGCCCGGTGCGTCTGCGCTGAGGCGTCAAAGGAGAAAAGGGTATATTTGCAAGACAAGATGAATCGAACCGCTTACCGAAGAATTGTTTTTTTTATGAAGCTATCCCATATCCTATTTGGCGTAGTCGCTGTCGCCTTTGTGGCAGGCACTACGCCGCTCATTTCGCAAGTAAAGAGCAACCATCTTACTCTGCAGGACATCAATAAGGGGGTCTACTATCCTCACAGTGCCGGTAGTGGCTTTCGCTCGCTCCGCGGTGTCGGCACCTCCTACACGGTGATCAGCCCGGACCATAAGCGGGTGGTGCGCTACTCCTATGCGACGGGGAAGGAGGAGGCGGTGCTCTTTGACACCGCTAAGGCGAGGGAGTGCTCTTTCGAGACCTTTGACGACTATCTCATCAGCGACAATGGCTTCCATATGATCATCCTCAGGGAGACGACACCGATCTACCGACGGAGTCGCTCTTACACCGCGTACCACTACGATGTGCGGCGCAATATGATCTCCCCGCTCAGTGAGACGAAGGGACAGGTGCGGATCCCCACCTTCTCCCCCGACGGCAAGATGTGCGCTTACGTGATAGACAATGACCTGTACATAAAGAAATTTGACTACGACACAGAGGTGAGGGTGACGACGGACGGGAAGCGCAATCACGTGATGAATGGGGTCACCGACTGGGTCTACGAGGAGGAGCTTTACCTGACCGGTCTGCTGAGCTGGAGCCCGGACAGCAAGTACCTCTCCTACGCCAAGACCGATGAGAGCGATGTGACGATGATCGGCATGACGATGTACGGCAAGGGCAACTACCCCTTTACCTACGCCTATAAGTATCCCAAGGCGGGCGAGCAAAACTCTAAGGTCTCCCTCTGGCTCTACGAGGTGGACAATAGATGCAACGTGCCGATCATGGAGAAGGAGCTGAGCGAGGAGGAGCTCTATATCCCAAGACTTGGCTTTGAGGGCGATCAGCTGTATGTCTTTACCCTCAATAGAAATCAGAATGACCTCCGCATCTATCGGGTCACTCCCGGCAGCCGTATCGCCCGACTCTGGCTGCAGGACAAGGACGACAGGTACATCGATGAGCGCGCGGAGGTGCTGCAGATGCAGATCACACCCTCAGCGGCCTACCTCGTCAGCGAGCGGGACGGCCGCCCAAGGGTTTACAAGTATACCCCTGAGGGCAATCTTGTCGGGCGACTGACGGATGAGGATGCCAATGTGGAGGAGCTCTATGGCGTCTCTCCCTCAGGGGAGGTGTACTACCAGCTCGCTTCGCCTACGCCGATGGATCGGGTCGTGGTGGCGAGAGATGCTAAGGGTCGCACCCGCCTGCTCTCTCCTGATACGGGGACGAGTGATGTCACCTTTAGCGACGATATGAGCTACTATCTGCTGAGCCACTCCTCCACTACCGAGGTGCCTCGCTACACCATTCACCGGACTATGGACGGGAAGGAGCTTCGGGTGCTGGAGGACAACGCCGCACTCGCTCAGAGGGTCTCCCGGCTGAGCTACGGTAAGAGGGAGTTTATCACCCTCGAGACGGATAGTGGACAGCGGCTCAATGGCTGGATCATGTGCCCGACGGACTACAGAGAGGGGGTGCGCTACCCGGTCGTGATGACGCAGTACAGCGGCCCCGGGTCTCAGTCCGCACTCAACCGATTCTCCTTCGGCTGGGAGGAGTACCTCACCACTCGGGGCTTCGTCGTCGCCTGCATCGATGGGCGTGGTACAGGAGGCCGAGGCAGTGACTTTGAGAAGTGCACCTACCTCCGTATGGGCTACTTGGAGAGTCAGGATCAGATAGAGGCTGCGCATGCGCTCGCCAAGCTACCCTATGTCGATGGCGACCGGATAGGGATCTTTGGCTGGAGCTTTGGCGGGTATAATGTCCTGATGACGATGGCGCGTGGCAAGGGGACCTTCCGTGCCGGTGTTGCCGTCGCTCCGCCCTATGACTGGCGCCTCTATGACACCATATATACTGAGCGGTATATGCGTACTCCGCAGGAGAATCCTAAGGGCTACGAGCAGACCTCTGTCGCAACCTATATCAAGGGGATGGAGGGCGCACTGCTGATCTGCCACGGTACAGCGGATGACAACGTCCACTTCCAGAATACGATGCACCTCGTCCCCGCCCTCGTGGAGGCTGACAAGGACTTCCGGATGCTGGTTTATCCGGACAAGAATCATGGGATCTATGGTGGCAACACCCGCAACCACCTCTACCGCCAGATCACCAATCACTTCATCACCTACCTCCGTCCATGATGAGAGACGAGCCTCGTAAGCCGGCCTGGCTGAAGATTGACCTCAGCAGTACCGACAGCTACAGTCACACCTCCCATACCATCACCGCGGGCGGACTGCATACGATCTGCGCCAGTGGTAAGTGCCCCAATCGGGCTGAGTGCTGGAGTCACGGTACAGCCACCTTTATGATAGGAGGAAACTACTGCACCCGGCGCTGCCGCTTCTGCGCTACAGCCTATATGAGTAAGCCACCGGCACTCAACCCTGATGAGCCTGAGTCTGTTGCCCGCAGTGTCCGTGAGATGGGGCTTCGGTATGCGGTCATCACCTCGGTGGACCGAGATGATCTGGAGGATAGTGGAGCGGCACACTGGGCGGAGACGATCCGTGCCATCCGTAGGCTCTCACCGGAGACGAAGATCGAGGTACTGATACCGGACTTCAGGTGGAATATGAGCGCCGTTGACACAGTCCTCAAGGCAGGCCCCGATGTAGTGGGGCATAATGTGGAGACGGTCCGTCGCCTGACCCCGCACGTCCGCTACCGAGCAACCTACGATGGGAGCCTTGCCGTGCTGAGGCACGTAGCTGAGCAGGGCTTCATCGCCAAGACCGGCATTATGCTTGGGCTCGGTGAGACAGAGGAGGAGGTGCTGGAGACGATGCGCGACTGCTACGATGTAGGCGTGCAGACGATGACCATCGGGCAGTACCTTCGTCCCACGCGCCGGCATATTCCTGTCGTGGAGTACATCCATCCCGACCGCTTCCGGACTTATGCCGAGGAGGGTAGGGCGATCGGTCTCAAGCATGTGGAGAGTGGGCCGCTGGTCCGCTCCTCGTACCATGCCGCCGATCAATTTGATACCGCTAAGAATTTCCTTGACCTGAGGGATCTGGCTGCTCGTCGCACCCAGGTGAGAGGAGAAAATAAATAGTCCAATTGAGATAAATATGAATACTTTCGCCAAGATACTTCGTCCTGTCCTTGTCGGTTCGCTTGCCGCCTTCCTCACCACCGGCTGCGGACTACTGCGTCAGACTACCCAAGAGTATGGGGATGAGACTGCAACTGAGGTGTCGGATCACCACTATGTGATGCTGATCGGATCACTCGGAAGCACGCCTGAGGAGGGGGAGATACAGAGCTTTACCCTTCACCCCATCACAATGGCTACGGAGCATACCGGTACGGTCTCTGCTGCATCGCCCTCCTTTATGGTGCTCGGCAAGGATCGCCGCACGCTCTTTGTGACCAATGAGACAGAGCGTGAGTCGACGCTCTCCTCCTACAAGCTTGATCCCAGTAGCGGTGAGCTGAGTCTCATCAGCAAGACCTACACCATAGGAGAGGGTCCCACCTATGTAGCCACCAACGGCTCCTATGTGGTGTCGGCCAACTATGCCGGAGGGAGCATCAGTCTCACGGAGAGTGACAGCAAGGGTGTACTGGCACCGGTGGACTGGCATATTCAGATAGGGGATAAGGGCGTGTCTCACCCCCACTCGGCTTACTTTACCTCGGATGGATCTCAGCTCTTTGCGACTGACTTGGGATTAGACAAGGTCCTTCACTTCGGCATCCATACCGATACACCGCCGATCACCCTTGATGCCAATCAGATCACACTC
>CAMXXM010000156.1 GCA_947253195.1 uncultured Porphyromonas sp. | reverse complement strand
CACCCCACCCAGCTGACCAACTTTAAGAAGCACCCGGTTCGCAACCTCTCTATGGACAATAGTGGCAACATCGCCTTCTCCTGGAATGGTCGGCTCTACTATATGCCTAAGGGGGGAGAGGCGAAGCAGCTACCCGTGCAGGTGATTGCCGACAACAGCAAGCAGGAGAAGCTCTATGTGGCCTACCGGAGCGGGGCTTCAGAGGCAAAGCTCTCTCCAAATGACAAGGAGTACGCCTTCATCGTCCACGGTGATGTCTATGTCGCCAATATTGAGTACGGCACCACGAAGCGGATCACCAATACCCCTGAGCAAGAGCGAGATCTGACCTTCAGCCCCGATGGACGCACCCTCGTCTACTCCTCAGAGCGTGAGGATCAGTGGAACCTCTATCAGACCACCATCAAGCGCTCTGACGAGAAGACCTTCACCTACGCTACCGAGCTGGAGGAGAAGAAGCTGACTCACGAGAAGGAGGTACCCGCATTCCAGCCGGTCTTCAGCCCCGATGGTAAGAAGATCGCCTACCTAAGGGATCGCGCCGCAGTCTACTGTCTCGACCTTGCCAGTGGCAAGAGCACCGAGGTGCTGAATAAGAAGTACAACTACTCCTACTCTGATGGAGACCAGTGGTTTACCTGGAGTCCCGACTCAAGGTATATCCTGACCAACTTCATGGGCAATGGCGGCTGGAATAACGCCGACGTGGCTCTTGTCAAGGCGGATGGATCCGGTGAGCTGGTCAATCTCACCGAGACCGGATACAATGCCGTCGGTGCTCGCTTCGTCCTCGACGGTAAGGCGATCGCCTACTACTGCGACTACGCCGGCTACCGTAGCCACGGCTCCTGGGGCTCTCAGACGGATATCTACCTGATGTTCCTCGATCAGGACGCATACGACCGCTTCCTCCTGGACAAGGAGGAGCGCGAGGTGCTCCTGAAGGATGAGGACGAGAAAAAGGAGAGTGCAGACAAGAGTGACAAGGACAAGAAGAAAAAGGGAAAGAAGGACAAGAAGAGCAAGGACGAGGACAAGGTGAAGCCTCTCATCTTCGACTTCTCCAATCGCGACAAGCGTATCGTCCGCATCACCCGTACGAGTGGCTCTCAGTCTGACTTCGCCGTAACGCCGGAGGGAGACAAGTTCTACTACCTCGCCTCCTTCGATGGCACGACCAACCTTTACTGTCTCGACCTCGCCGAGAAGGAGACTAAGGAGATTGTTGGCGATACCGGTAGCGGCTCTCTGGAGATGAGCAAGGATGGGAAGACCCTCTACCTCTTTGGCTACAATGGCTTCAAGAAGATTGAGGGCAGGGACATCACTCCCCTCACCTACTCTGCACGCTTTGAGTACTCACCTGCTAAGGAGCGGGCATACATCTACGACCATATGGTTCGCCAGGTGGAGAATAAGTTCTACGACGCCAATCTCCATGGTGTAGACTGGAAAGGCTACTCCAACAGCTATCGGGAGATCCTGCCCTACATCAATAACAACTACGACTTTGCCGAGCTCTGCAGCGAGCTCCTCGGCGAGCTCAATGGATCCCACACCGGTATGCGTTACTTCGGTGGTGCACCCACCATTCGGACCGCCTCACTCGGACTCTTCTACGACGACAGCTACGAAGGCGAGGGAGCCAAGATCACCGAGGTGATCGTCGGCGGTCCCTTTGACCGCGCCAAGTCGATTGCCAAGCCGGGCGTCATCGTCCTCAAGATCAATGGCACCACCATCTCCAAGAACCTCCCGATCGAGCATTACCTGAATGGTCTCACTGGACAGCGTACGGTCGTGACCCTCAGGGATGAGAGCGGCAAGGAGGTCGAGGAGTCTGTCGTACCCATCTCACTCGGAAAGGAGTCGTCTCTCCTCTACGACCGCTGGGTGGACCGCCGGGCAGCTCTCACCGAGAAGTGGAGCAATGGCCGTGTAGGCTATGTCCACATCGAGGGAATGGATAGCGAATCCTTCCGTCGGGTATTCAGCAAGATGCTCGGCAAGTACCGAGGTTGTGATGCCATCGTCGTCGACACGCGCCATAATGGCGGCGGCTGGCTGCACAATGATGTAGCGATCCTGCTTAGTGGCAAGGAGTATGCACGCTTCCAGCCGCGAGGTCAGTACATCGGCTCAGAGCCCTTCATGCAGTGGTACAAGCCCTCTAATATGCTGGTGAGTGAGGACAATTACTCCGATGCATATGGTACCCCCTGGACCTACCAGACCCTCAAGCTCGGCAAGCTGGTCGGCACCCCCGTAGCCGGTACCATGACTGCCGTCTGGTGGGAGACGCAGGTCAATGAAGATCTTGTTTTCGGTATCCCACAGGTGACAATGACCGGGACGGACAACCTCCCCCGAGAGAATCGTGCCATCTACCCTGAGATCACAGTCTACAACTCACCCGAGGACTTCCTGACTGATAATGACCTTCAGCTGAAGGCCGCCATCGATGACCTCATCCAGAGAGTAGACTCCGCTAAGAAGTAAGGAGCTACAGTGTAAAGAAGAGTGGCAGCGCCTCATTCCGAGACGCTGCCACTCTTTTATTATGTCAGGAGCAAAAAAAGAGACTCTACACGTGAATGTAAAGTCTCCGTAGGGTGCCCAAAGAGGTTCGAACTCTCGACATCTGGAACCACAATCCAGCGCTCTACCAACTGAGCTATGGGCACCATATCACCTCTGAAATCCCTCTCGGAAGTGTAGCACAAAGGTACGACATAATTTCTAACCCTGCAATAGCCTCTGCCGCCCTCAGAGGGGTGCCGGCGCGGGCTATTTCAGGGCGTATCAGCAGACGGATATGTAGATAGTAAAGTCCGATATTGTCATCTTTATCACACAAAATGGCATAGAAGGACTGATAAATGCGATGAAAAACGCGATTTCAACGCCCTTTTTGTGATGAATTATATTGTATTTCAATAAAAGTTCCTACATTTGAGCATGTAGAAGGGACGTCACATGGAGTGCGTTAGCAGTTGAGGTCTCTACTACACACCTTAGCATCATTATTTTTTACACGTTTAATAACCATATTACATTACCATGAACAAGACCGAATTCATTGAGGCAGTTGCCCAGAAGGCTGAGCTCACCAAGGCTGACGCCAAGAAGGCTGTCAATGCTTTTTGCGACGTTATCGCAGAGGCTATGAAGAAGGACGAGAAAGTGACCATCATCGGCTTTGGCACATTCTCCACCAGCGAGCGTGCTGCTCGTACCGGTATCAACCCTCAGACCGGCAAGAAGATGCACATCGCTGCTCGCAAGTCTGTAAAGTTCAAGGCCGGCTCCGGACTCGACCTCAAGAAGTGATCCGGATCCCCTTGAGATAGTGGAGGGGAATACTCCTCTCTGCGCTTAAGCTTATGGCGGGTGTCAGACCAAGTGGTCCGACACCCGCCATATCTTGTATCATACCTGTCTCAGGAGATTGCAAATGGCCTCCCGACGTGACACATTGTACCGCCATCAGCCATTCGGAGGCAGACTTGGCATAGGGTTTGTACATAGGAGAGTGCAGTCCTCTCATCGCGAGAGGACGACACTGACTAATAGACAACAAACTAATTACATATATAAGATACAATGGGAAAGATTATCGGAATCGACTTAGGTACAACCAACTCCTGCGTGGCTGTACTCGAGAATAAGGAGCCCGTCGTGATTACAAATAGCGAGGGCAAAAGGACCACACCGAGTGTGGTCGCCTTTGTGGACGGTGGTGAGCGCAAGGTCGGAGACCCTGCAAAGCGTCAGGCGATCACCAATCCTCAAAACACAGTCTACTCTATCAAGCGCTTTATGGGTGAAAGATACTCCCAGATAGAGAAGGAGGCGTCTCGTATGCCCTACAAGGTCGTGGCGAGTGGTAATGACCTGCCGCAGGTAGACATTAATGGTCAGATGTACACACCTCAGGAGATCTCCGCTATGATCCTCCAGAAGATGAAGCAGACGGCGGAGGACTACCTCGGTGAGGCAGTGACCGAGGCGGTGATCACTGTGCCCGCTTACTTCAGCGACTCTCAGCGCCAAGCCACTAAGGAGGCCGGTGAGATTGCCGGGCTTAACGTGCGTCGTATCGTCAATGAGCCGACTGCCGCTGCCCTCGCTTATGGTCTCGACAAGAGCAACAAGGATATGAATATTGCCGTCTTTGACTTAGGTGGCGGTACGTTTGATATCTCCATCCTTGAGC
>CAMXXM010000155.1 GCA_947253195.1 uncultured Porphyromonas sp. | reverse complement strand
GTAGGGTGGTGGCTGTGGGAAGACGGTACAAAATAGTACCTTTGTTGTGACTCGAGCCGGTATGGCTCGTGGACTACGTTTGGCAACAAGAATTATTAGGATAGTAAAGAAAGACATGAGTAAGCTCGTTGGTAATCTTATACCTCGCACCTTCTTCATCACTAAGGGGAGTGGGGAGTCTGACTTGGAGATGCATGCGGGATCTTATCATATGGCTCTGCATGATGCCGGGATCTGTGACTTCAATATCATGACCTACTCCTCCGTCATCCCCGCCACGGCGGTCCTCACCACGATGGATGAGATCGATCTGCCTCCCTTTGGGTCCGAGATGAAGACGATCATGGCTGTGTCTCACGGTACGCAGGACGAGTTTGTCTCCGCAGGCGTCGTCTACTCGTGGATGTACAGCGATGAGAATTTTGACAACAAGGTGGGTGGTCTCGTCTGCGAGGTGAGTGGTCGCTACCTGATCGAGGAGCTGGAGAGCCGTCTCACGCGTGTGATCACCGACCTGCACGACAAGACCTACTCACAGTACTTCCTCGGTGAGCTCAATTTCGTCACAGAGGGCATCACCATCGAGAAGCGGTATGGCACGGCTCTCGCCGGGCTCTGCTTCATCGACTTTGAGCAGCCTGAGATCAAGGAGTCCAAGTAACTCTCCGTATACTTTTATCGATCGAGGCTGCCGGAGCTCACGAAGAAGGGGTCTCGGCGGGCTTGATTCTTTTTTACACATACCTGATATGTCGTACTTTAGTCAACTGACACAGCGCCGCCGGAGCATACGTAAGTATCGCGCGGAGGAGATTGATCCTGATCTCCTGACTGACATCGTGGAGTGTGCCCTCCGGGCGCCTACGTCTCGTAATAGTCGCAGTGTACGGCTCATCATCGTGGATGACCCCGAGACGATCTGCTCACTGAGTGGCATAAGGGAGCACGGCTCCGCCTTCGTGGCCGGTGCCTCGGTGGTGATCGCTGTCTGTGCGGATACGACCGAGACGCGTCGCCCGCTCGCTGACACAGCGATAGCGGCCTCTTACCTACAGCTGGCTGCCACCTCCAATGACCTCGGTAGCTGCTGGTGCCATGTGGAGGATGCTCCCGGGGCTGTCGACGAGACGGCTCAGGAGACTGTCCACAAACTGCTGGATCTGCCGGAGTCTTACCTCTGCCACTGCCTCATCGCCCTCGGTGTCCCTGAGGATGCCGATCAGCTGGAGCCGGAGGAGCGCTCCCTGCCGTGGGAGCATGTCTTTGTCGGGCGTTACTCGGCCGAAGAATCGGAGGAATAACTGCGGTGGCGACCTCTCGAGACAGCTATGCCTTTGCGATTATGGGGAGCGGCAATGTCGCCTCTCATCTCGCCCCCTCGCTTACTCGGGCAGGATGGCACTGCCGAGCGGTATGGAGCCGCTCTTCGGAGCACGCTGCCGAGCTGGCATCACAGGTGGGGGCGGAGAGCACCTCAGATAGGGATCTCTTTGCTCACCTGCTGCAGGGAGATCCCTCCGTGGAGTTGCTCCTCCTCTGTGTGAGTGATGATGGACTGGCAGAGGTGGCGGAGGGTCTCCCGCCCGATCTTGTGGCGACGGTGGTCCATACCTCGGGAAGCACGCCCATGAGTGTACTCTCCGGGCTACGCTCGTATGGGGTCCTCTACCCGCTCCAGACGTTCTCCAAGTCGAGGGCGCTGGATATGGCTCGTGTCCCCCTTCTCCTAGAGTGGAGCGACCCGGAGGCGGAGGGTCGCCTCAGGGCTCTTGCGGGTGCTCTCGGAAGCGAGGATGTGCGTCGCGTGACCTCTGAGGAGCGCGGTAAGCTCCACCTGGCAGCCTGCTTTGGCTGCAACTTTGTCAATCACCTACTGGTGGTGGCGCAGGATCTCCTCCGGGGGACCCCGCTGTCGCTTAGCGATATGCGTCCACTCATCGAGGAGACGATCTCCAAGGCGCTGACGGCAGACGATCCGGCGGTACTGCAGACCGGTCCGGCAGTGCGGCACGATAAGTCCACACTGCAGAGGCATGAGGCTCTCCTGATGAATGATCAGCGCCTGACCACAATCTATCAACTGATGACCCAATCCATCCAAGAGAGAGCAGAGAAATCATGAGCAGATTTTCGCAAGACCTATCCGGCTACAAGGCTGTGGTCTTTGATATTGATGGGGTCCTCTCAGGGAGGACCGTGGCGATGAATGATCGGGGCGAACTGATCCGCACGACCAATGTACACGATGGCTATGCGATGAGACTGGCCGCTCGGGCGGGTATCGTCCTTGGCATCATCACCGGGGGGCATGGCGATGAGATCCGAAACCGCTTTGAGCCCATAGGCGTGAAGTACATCTATGAGCGGTGCCACCGTAAGGCGGAGAAGCTGATGGAGCTCTGCCAGACCGCTCAGATAGAGCCGTCGGAGGTGATCTACTGCGGTGATGACCTGATCGACATTCCTGCGATGCGACTGGCAGGCTACAGTGTGGCTCCCGCCGATGCAGCGGAGGATGTGCTGATGGAGGCAGATCACGTCTGTGCCGTCGCCGGTGGCCAGGGCGTGGCACGTGAGGTGCTGGAGGAGATGCTGCGCGCTCGGGGAGAGTGGGGCATCGTCACGGACTTGCCCACCTTTTGACCTCTCATACCCTATGAGACACCTGATACTTGGGTCGGCCTCTCCGAGGCGCAGGGAGTTGCTGGAGCGCTTGGGCATCAAGGATCTGGAGATCCGCCCTGCCAATATCGATGAGCCCCATCCGGAGGAGGTGGTCCCTCAGGATATGGCTCTCTTCCTTGCCCGACGTAAGTCCGACGCCCTTCGCTCCGGGCTGTCAGCGGGTGACCTCCTCCTTACGGCAGACACTGTCGTGCTGCTGGATGATGAGATACTGGATAAGCCGGTCTCAGAGGAGGATGCGCGTGACCACCTCCGTCGCCTCTCCGGTCGGTCACACCGCGTCATCACCGGTATCGTGCTTACCGACGGCACTCAGACCATAGAGCGGAGCGTGGAGACGGAAGTCTCCTTTGCCCCGCTGACCGAGGAGACGATCACCTACTACATCAGCCACTGCCACGTGATGGATAAGGCGGGGGGCTACGGCATCCAAGACTGGATCGGACTCGCCGCTGTCGAGCGAATCAATGGATCATATACTAATGTGATGGGACTGCCTACAGCTGAGGTCTATAGCGCACTGTCCCACTTCTTGTAACACACGATATGGGAAAAATCTACAACACTCTGACCGCCCTCTTTATGCTCCTCGCAGTGGGAGCTGTCGTCCTCTACTTCGCCATGCCGCAGGATAAGACTTGGTTCTTCATCGTCGGTGGTGTCGCTATCGTCCTTCGTCTTGGGCAGTACGTCTGGAAGCTGACCCATCCCGTGAAGCACCGTAGGCACACTGACTTCTGAGGCCTCTATCTCGGAGGAACCCATAATCAAGCATCACCCGCTCCTCGATCCTGAGGGGCGGGTGATGCTATATGAGGGGAGGCCGGTTAGTGCTTGCCGATACAGAAAAGGATATGCTCGATCTCCTTGTCCATGACCGGCACGGGGAGGCAGTAGTACCGGGAGAAGGCGGGATTAAGCGCCACCAAGTACATACTCTTCACCTCGATGCCATACCCCACTCGGAGAATGTGTCGGTAGAGGTTTTGCTGCAGGCAGCCGATCACGTAGGGCGTGCTGTAGAGGTGCTCCAGCCCATTGAGTCCGGGCGAGTGGGGGTTGTAGGTATTGGGCACAAAGTCGTAGCCATCCTCCTTGCCCATCCGGCGGCTCCGCTTCCAGTCGAAGAGGACGAAGTCGCCATTGTAGTCCTGAGCCAGCAGGTCAAGGGTCCCGGCGAGGTTGTAGTCCCGCTCAAAGATCTGCCACTCGGTGCGGAAGGGGGTGGGGCGAACCTCATCGAAGAACTGCTCGAAGGCTCTCATCTCGCTCTCGATCGAGAGGTGTTGCTTGCTCTTGTCGCTCAGCGTGATGTCAAAGGAGTGCTCCACCGGTTGCTTGAGGAGGCTTCGCTCGATCTGCTCGTGCATAAAGGTCCCGAGGTGACGCGCCAATAGCCCATTGTGCTCCCACAGATCCAGCTGCTCCTGGACTGTCGTCCCGAGAGTGCGAGACTTATACTCCGCCCAAGAGTGGACGTTGAAGGGTGGGAAAAAAGAGGAGATGAGATTGGTTACCGAGTGGAGCTTCTCCCCTGTGT
>CAMXXM010000154.1 GCA_947253195.1 uncultured Porphyromonas sp. | reverse complement strand
AGATTAGAATAACGGTCTCGTGGGCTCGGAGATGTGTATAAGAGACAGCCTAAGAGCCTTACCAGCGGAGGTGAATCACGGCATCCGTATATGTAGGACCGACCTGCCGGGAAAGCCTATCTTGCCCGCCCTCGTCCGGTATGCCACTCAGTCCGATCGCTGCACGACGCTGAGAGATGGGGACTTCTCTGTCTGCACCATCGAGCATATGATGGCAGCGCTGTCGGCTATGGGGGTAGACAATTGCCTCATCGAGCTTGACGGACCTGAGGCACCGATCTTGGACGGGAGCGCTAAGCCTTACGTTGATAAGATCAGCGAAGTAGGTCTCGTGGAGCAGAGGGCTGAAGCAAGAGTCTACAAAGTGCAGCGTAAGATCGAGGTCTCTGATGAGGCATCTGGTGCTAAGCTGACACTCCTCCCAGATGATACTTTCGCTGTTGATGCGCTGATCTCCTACGACTCTCCCATCCTGACGCATCAGTATGCGTCCTATGAGATAGGGGATGACTTTGCCGGTGAGATAGCCCCGGCGAGGACTTTTGTCTTCGTGAGAGAGGTGCAGGCTCTGGTTGCTAATAATCTGATCAAGGGTGGGGATCTGGACAATGCGCTAGTGATCTACGATCGTCAGCTATCTCAGACCGATCTCGACAAGCTCTCAGACGAGCTTGGGGTGGATCATAGTGATGCCTCTAAGCTTGGTTACATCAGCCATAGACCACTCGCATACCCAAATGAACCTGCACGACACAAACTCCTTGACGTGCTGGGAGATCTGGCACTTGCCGGCTGCCGGATCAAGGGGCGTGTAATTGCGATAAAGCCGGGTCACACAATCAATGGTAGGCTATGTATGAAGCTCCTTGAGGAGATTGAGGGAGAGGAGTCCCTGCCTCCCTCCATTGATCTAAGTGCAAAGCCACTACTTGACACACGGGAGATTATGCGGATATTACCCCATCGCTACCCGATGCTCATGGTGGATAAGATGATTGATCTCACTGTCGATCAGGCTATAGGGCTAAAGAATTACTCTGCCGGAGATCCTTTCTTCGTGGGACACTTCCCTGGTGAACCCATTGTCCCCGGGGTGCTGCTCGTAGAGTCGATTGCTCAGATTGCGGGGATCCTCGTACTCCACATAATGGATGAGCCAGGACCACACTCGACCTACCTGGCACGCATTGAAAATGCCCGATTTAGACAAAAAGTAATGCCTGGGGATACGGTGATATATCGTGTCAAGCCGCTGGCACCTGTAAGATATGGATTTGCCCGAGTACGTGGTGTGGGCTACGTAGGGGACAATATCGTCTGCGAGGCAGAGGTGGTGGCCAAGGTGGTGGCTAATAACGAAGGTGAATGATAGGAAAATGACAGAAGAGAAGAATACATCTATCAGCCAGCTGGCACTAGTAAATACCGGAGCGGTACTAGGAGAGGGTGTCCGGATCGATGCTTTTGCAATTGTCGAGGACAATGTGGAGATAGGTGCCGGGACGCATATCCATGCCGGGGCAATAGTCAGGTCTGGTGCCCGGATCGGCTGTCAGTGTGAGGTCCATCCTTATGCAGTGATCGCCGGGGTGCCGCAGGACTTGAAGTTTAGGGGCGAGGAAACGACTGCTGTCATAGGGGATAGGACGGTGATCCGTGAGTATGTCACCGTGAGTCGGGGTACCGCCTCACGTGACAAGACCGTCATAGGTAGCGACTGCCTGATTATGGCCTATGCGCATGTGGCACACGACTGCGTGCTGGGTGATCATGTGATTATCGGTAACGCATCACAGATCGCCGGTGAAGTGGAGATAGACGACTGGGCAATCCTAAGCGGTTCGGTTTTGGTGCATCAGTTTACCCGCATCGGACGTCATAGTATGACGCAGGGAGGCAGTAAAGTGACAAAGGATATACCTCCCTATGCTGTGGTAGCACGTGAGCCGATTGCTTTCTCTGGGATCAATCTAGTAGGTCTCCGTCGAAGGGATTTTACTGAGGACGAGATCAGTCTCATCGGTGATGCCTACCGCATCCTCTATGCTCAAGGACTCAATGTGAGCGATGCCTTAGAGGAGATTGAGTCGTCTCTGGAAGACACTCCTGAGCGACGTCGGATACTGGACTTTATTCGTAACTCCAAGCGCGGAATAGTGAAGGGCTGAAGCTCTGAGTATGATCTATCGTTTTGTCATCGTTTCTCCGGAAGCTCGATCCTTCCGTCGAGACCTCAGGATAGGCAGCGAGGCCACCTTTGGCGATCTGCGCAACGCACTCTACGATGAGATCGGCTACTCTCCTGTGAAGCCAAGCCTGATCCACATCACTGACCATACTTGGAGTAAGAAGGTGACGATCTACGAGGTGGAGCCATCCCACAGCCGCTCTGATGAGGATGTATTCCTTATGGAGCGCACGCGGCTCTCTGAGCTCCTTGATACAGAGCGACAGCGTCTGATGCTGCTCTTCGACCCTGACCGGTCAAGGGCTTTTTACATTGAGTTGCGCGAGATCAGCTCCGGTAGTCTCCCTTCTCCCTATGTTCTTTCTCGATCAGAGGGAGAACCGCCGCTTCAGAGGTTGCCGGAGGAAGAGGTCAAGAAAAAGGAGGAGCCGAAGGTCAAGTCCGTTGCCCCTGAGGTTGTCGAGACAGGAAAGAAGAAGTTGAATGAGGAGTCTACTCCCGACGAGTATGGGAGCGATGCCTTTGACAGCACAGAGATCGATCCAGAGGGCTTTGGCACCTCAGATGAGTCGGGGGAATTTGACAACGAGGTCCCCTCTGAGGACTTTTCCCTTTGACGAAATATAAGCGGCTGATCATCCTGACCGGACCTACCGGAGTGGGTAAGTCCGCTTATGCCATAGAGCTGGCTCGTTCGCTCTCCATACCTATCATATCGGCTGACTCCAGGCAGTTCTACAGAGGGATGAGCATCGGGACCGATGCCCCCTCTCCTGAGGCTATGAGTGAGATCCGTCACTACTTCGTGGCAACGCGTGAGGTCACCGATCCCTACAATGCCTACGACTATGCAGCGGATGCCCTCGCAGTCGTTGATGAGGTACTCACAACACACGACACCGCTCTTGTCGTTGGCGGATCGATGATGTACATTCAGGCGCTCCTCTACCGGATGGATCCTATCCCTGAGCCGGATCCTGAGGTAAGACGACAGCTGTGGGAGTGCTTTGAGGCTTATGGGATCGGTCCCATTAAGTCCCGACTGGCGGAGGTGGACCCTCAGTACCTCGTCTCCGTGAACGGAAACAACCACAAGCGGATGATCCGTGCGCTGGAGGTCTGGCTTACCACCCACCGTCCCTTTTCCTCCTGGCACACCCATACTCCACGCATCTTTCCATACGACCTTGAGGTATGGGGTCTATTCCGTCCCCGTTCCATCCTCTATGAGAGGATCAATCAGCGGGTGGACCGGATGTTTCAGAGCGGGCTTGTCGAGGAGGTTCGTAGCCTAATTCCGTATAGGGACTGCAATGCACTTAATACCATCGGGTACAAGGAGGTGATCCAATATCTGGATGGGCAATGCTCTCTGGACGAAGCGATCCATAGGGTGAAGAAAAATAGCCGAGTCTACGCAAGAAAGCAGATCACTTTCTTTGAAAAAATACCGGGCATCAGGTTGCTAAACTTGGAGGAGAAGGAGGATTAATCCTATATTTGCCTTACTATGATTGACTTAAAGATATTAGACGAAGTAGGAGAGTTGGATACGGTCGTGGCCGGTGTCGCCTTTCATAATGGTGAGCCTCCGGCTCTCGAGGAAGCTTATGACGCCAAGACGTATCACACTATCCTTAACGACCAATATCCTCTGGATGAGGATCTCAATCGTGAAGTAGAGGCATTTGTCTCACTGATGGAGAGGGAGAGCGTGACTGTCTTGCGCCCCGGTCGGCATAGGGGTATGCAACAGATCTTTGCCCGGGATGTGGGGTTTGTTATCGGAGATACGTTTGTCCGCGCCAATATCATTGCTGACAGAGAGCAGGAGATGAAGGCGTACGATGCGATCTGGTCTCAGATAGATCCGGATAAGATAGTGACAGCCCCCGATTACGTCTCCGTGGAGGGTGGCGATGTGACACTGCTTAGAGACGGTCGGATACTCTTGGGATGCCACTTGACGACCGACTTCGATCGCTATAGCACCGCACGTACAAATCTGTCTCTTATACACATCTGACGCCTGCCGACGAAACCTTATGGGTGTAGATC
>CAMXXM010000153.1 GCA_947253195.1 uncultured Porphyromonas sp. | reverse complement strand
ACCCCGTCGCCGGTCGTATGCCGGGCCACATGAATGTCCTCCTCGCCGAGGCGGACGTGCCCTACGATGACCTCTTCGAGATGGAGCGGATCAATGACGACTTCAAGGAGACCGACCTCGTGATCGTGATCGGAGCGAATGATGTCCTCAATCCTGCCGCCCGCGAGGCTGAGGGCACGCCGATCTATGGTATGCCGGTGCTCAACGTCGACCAGGCGAAGCACATCATCATCTGTAACTACGACCTCAAGCCGGGCTATGCCGGAGTGGAGAACCCGCTCTACACCCGCAAGGAGGGCGTGACGCTGAAGCTTGGTGACGCCAAGGAGACCGTGGCTCAGCTCGCTGCTGAGGCTGCCGCTGCACCCTCGGAGGTGAAGAAGGCCACCGGTGGTCCTGACCTCTCCAGGGTGCTCTCCGGAGCCAAGAAGGTGATCATCGTCCCCGGCTACGGTATGGCGCTCGCACAGGCGCAGCACTTGGTGAAGCAGCTGGCGGACACCCTCAGCCGTAAGGGTGCAGAGGTTCGCTTTGCCATCCACCCCGTCGCCGGTCGTATGCCGGGCCACATGAATGTCCTCCTCGCCGAGGCGGATGTGCCTTACGATGACCTCTTCGAGATGGAGCGGATCAATGACGACTTCAAGGACACTGACCTCGTGATCGTGATCGGAGCGAATGATGTCCTCAATCCTGCCGCTCGTGAGGCTGAGGGCACGCCGATCTACGGCATGCCGGTGCTCAACGTCGACCAGGCGAAGCACATCGTGATCTGCAACTACGACCTCAAGCCGGGCTATGCAGGGGTGGAGAACCCGCTCTACACCCGCAAGGAGGGCGTGACGATGTGTCTCGGCGATGCCAAGGAGACGGTCGGCGAGCTCCTCGCCAAGACGACCTCACCTCTCGCCACCGACGGTGAGCCGACGGAGCTCTCCGATGAGAGTGCTCTGCTCCACGAGTCGAAGCGGGTGATCATCGTCCCCGGCTACGGTATGGCGCTCGCACAGGCACAGCACGAGGTGAAGGGGCTTGCCGACACGCTTCGGCGCAATGGCGCTGAGGTTCGCTTTGCCATCCATCCCGTCGCCGGTCGTATGCCGGGCCATATGAATGTCCTCCTCGCCGAGGCGGACGTGCCCTACGATGACCTCTTCGAGATGGAGCGGATCAATGACGACTTCAAGGAGACCGACCTCGTGATCGTGATCGGAGCGAATGATGTCCTCAATCCTGCCGCCCGCGAGGCTGAGGGCACGCCGATCTATGGTATGCCGGTGCTCAACGTCGACCAGGCGAAGCACATCATCATCTGTAACTACGACCTCAAGCCGGGCTATGCCGGAGTGGAGAACCCGCTCTACACCCGCAAGGAGGGCGTGACGCTGAAGCTTGGTGACGCCAAGGAGACCGTGGCTCAGCTCGCTGCTGAGGCTGCCGCTGCACCCTCGGAGGTGAAGAAGGCCACCGGTGGTCCTGACCTCTCCAGGGTGCTCTCCGGAGCCAAGAAGGTGATCATCGTCCCCGGCTACGGTATGGCGCTCGCACAGGCGCAGCACTTGGTGAAGCAGCTGGCGGACACCCTCAGCCGTAAGGGTGCAGAGGTTCGCTTTGCCATCCACCCCGTCGCCGGTCGTATGCCGGGCCACATGAATGTCCTCCTCGCCGAGGCGGACGTGCCCTACGATGACCTCTTCGAGATGGAGCGGATCAATGACGACTTCAAGGAGACCGACCTCGTGATCGTGATCGGAGCGAATGATGTCCTCAATCCTGCCGCCCGCGAGGCTGAGGGCACGCCGATCTATGGTATGCCGGTGCTCAACGTCGACCAGGCGAAGCACATCATCATCTGTAACTACGACCTCAAGCCGGGCTATGCCGGAGTGGAGAACCCGCTCTACACCCGCAAGGAGGGCGTGACGCTGAAGCTTGGTGACGCCAAGGAGACCGTGGCTCAGCTCGCTGCTGAGGCTGCCGCTGCACCCTCGGAGGTGAAGAAGGCCACCGGTGGTCCTGACCTCTCCAGGGTGCTCTCCGGAGCCAAGAAGGTGATCATCGTCCCCGGCTACGGTATGGCGCTCGCACAGGCGCAGCACTTGGTGAAGCAGCTGGCGGACACCCTCAGCCGTAAGGGTGCAGAGGTTCGCTTTGCCATCCACCCCGTCGCCGGTCGTATGCCGGGCCACATGAATGTCCTCCTCGCCGAGGCGGATGTGCCTTACGATGACCTCTTCGAGATGGAGCGGATCAATGACGACTTCAAGGACACTGACCTCGTGATCGTGATCGGAGCGAATGATGTCCTCAATCCTGCCGCCCGTGAGGCCGAGGGTACACCAATCTACGGCATGCCGGTGCTCAACGTTGATCAGGCGAAGTACGTCATCATCTGCAACTACGACCTCAACCCCGGCTACGCTGGTGTCCCCAACCCGCTCTACGAGCGTGAGTCCGGTGTGACTCTCCTCCTTGGTGATGCCAATAAAACGGTCGCTGACCTCATCGCTGCTGCCAATGCCTAAGGCATAGCTTTAGAGCATAGACCAATCCCAAAGGGGCTGCCTCACCGAGAAGTGAGACAGCCCCTTTGGCGTATCTTGTGAATGTTGTTTCAGTCAGGAGACAGAATGCGTTTCGATGACGACTACGTTGTGTCACCGAGCACTCTGCTCACTTACTTGTAGGTGATCGTGAAGGTGGTGCGGAGGATCTTTCCTGCGAAGTCCGGGATGATGTCTTTGCTCTTGGACCGCAAGGCATCCGTGGTGACGATCTTTACCGGACGACCCTTTGCGTCAAGGGTGTAGTCATATGTGGTGGTCATCTCGACGGGGAGGCTGCTGCCCGACACCTTAAGCGTGCTCACTCTCTTGGAGGGGAGGTAGGTGGGTGTCTTGCCAAACCATGCTCCGGGTAAGGGCATGTCGCTGAACTCCGGGATGTAGAGGACCATGAGCCCGGCGGGATCCTTTACCTTACCATAGGTAAAGGTCGTGTGCGAAGTCATGCCCTGCGACTCTCCGATAGTAAGCTGACGCTCTGAAATCAGGTCTCCATTCCACTTGAACGTGTAGAGTCCCTGCTCGTCGCGCTTGAGTGACAGGAGGTGTCCCTCGCTGTCGTAGGATGCTGAGAAGAAACTCTCGTCTCCACTCGTTTTCTGCCCAGTGATATAGCCGCTGGCATTTGTCTTAAAGACCAGTGGCTCAGAGGAGACGGGAACGGATATCGTTCCGTTTCCGTAGGTGATGGGCAATGTCTCGTTGTGGGTGCCATCGTTAGTTTTCATGCTGACCGCCATTGAGGAGACCCGACCCTCCTTGTCGTAGGCGTACTGTGTGGTCACCTCACTCTTTGAGGCGTCGGTTAAGTCCTCCGCCATCACTGTGAGTGATGCGATGAGCGACTTCTCCTCCACCGCTGGAGGGGTCGGCTGATCCTTCTTGCCATCTCCCTTGCAGGAGGGGAAGACTGCGGCACACAGCAGAGCCAGTGCTGCCATACTGAGGTGTTTCCTGGATAAAGTCATAAGAGTATAAGTTGTTATTTGGGTTTGATAATGTCAGTTGTATGGGTCGTGAAGGGACCTATCCGAGAGCTGTGAGACCCCGATTCGTAAACGCAACAATACTATTTGCGGTATTTGTTAGGGTGTGAGCTATGTCGAGTGACAGGGCGTTTCAGCTTAAAGGAATTGCTCCTGTCTGACTTACGTTTGCAAATTTACTTGTTTTTTTGCTGTGCAACAAACAATTTTCTTCTGGTACTGCAAATAAATATTCCGGGACGGATTGGTGCTGAAGTGATCAACAGGGACAAATCCCTGTCGGCAGGCTCTCACTTGACGACCTTGTCGGGATGGCTGCGGAGGTAGTCCCGCCATGAGGAGGAGCGACCGCCCGTCACCGATCCGCGACCAGCGGAGAGCACGTGGCAGACCGCTGCACCGGTGGCATCGGTGGCGTCGAGCGCATCCATCATCGCCTCGGGAGGGATGGAGAGCATCTTGCGGAGGTAGTAGGCGACCTGCTCCTTGGAGGCGCTGCCGTTGCCGGTCACCATCTTCTTGATCGTCGAGGGGGGGTACTCCGTCACCGGCAGTTCAGCGAGCTGAGCTGCGACGATTGCCGCCCCTTGGGCGCGCCCCAGCTTGAGCATACTCTGTACGTTTTTGCCATAAAAGGGCGCCTCGATCGCCAGCTGATCGGGTTGGTAGCGGGCGATGAGCTGAGAGACACCTTCGTGGATCTTGCGCAGGCGGCGGTAAT
>CAMXXM010000152.1 GCA_947253195.1 uncultured Porphyromonas sp. | reverse complement strand
TTCAATGACCCGCTCGCCAAGATGATCCGCAAGCGGCTACGCCACCTCGGGGTCAAGCTTGACTTCCCCGTCGTCTTCTCGACCGAGCTACCGGTGGAGGAGGCGATCGTACTGACGGAGGGGGAGCAGAATAAGAAGTCCACCCCAGGCACCATCTCCTACATGCCGCCGATGGTGGGGGGCTACTGCGCCTACGTGGCGCTTGATCACCTATTACACCCTGAGTCATGAGCATCATACCTACTGATGCACCCCTTATGGAGGTGCGGGATATTTACAAGAGCTTCGGTCGGCTGGAGATCCTGCGGGGCATCAGCCTGCAGCTCCACCGGGGAGAGATCCTCGCCATCGTAGGCGCCAGCGGGGCGGGCAAGACGACGCTCCTGCAGGTGATCGGCACACTCGATGCCCCCGATCGGGGGGAGGTGATCATAGGGGGCGAGCGGCTGTCCGCCCTATCGGGGGACCGGCGTGCCGCCTTCCGCAATCGTCACCTCGGCTTCGTCTTCCAGTCTCACCGGCTGATGCCCGAGTTTACCGCAGTGGAGAATGTCGCCATCCCGGCGATGATCAGCGGCAAGAGCCGTCGCGAGGCGATGGCTGAGGCGGGTGAGCTCCTTCGCCGTCTCTCCCTCGGTGATCGGCTGGACCACCGCCCGGCGGAGCTGTCGGGAGGAGAGAAGCAGCGGGTCGCCGTGGCGCGAGCGATCATCAATCACCCCGAGATCGTGCTGGCGGATGAGCCCACTGGCGCCCTCGACAGCGTCCGTAAGCGTGAGCTCCTTGAGCTCTTCCTCCGGTTACGCGAAGAGGAGGGGCTCTCCCTTATCGTCGTGACGCATGACCGGGAGACGGCGGAGATCGCCGATCGGTCGCTACTCCTGAGTGATGGTCGGATCGTAAGCGAGCAGGGTGGCGATGAGGCTCCGATTTAATAAGAGCGACCGGGTGGTCCTCATTCTCCTCGTCGTCCTGATCCTCTCCTACGTGCTCTACTCCGGTGTCACGGCGAAGGGGCTCCCCGGCATGATCGAGGTGCCGGATACCATCCCGCCGGTCGTGGCGAAGCTCGACACGGTGCCTCAGGCTCCTGTAGAGAATGAGAAGAGTACCCCCGCACCCATTCGCACCGACCGCTATCCCGGCCCTCCACCCGAGACCAAGCGGGCTGAAGCGTACCTCCCCAAGCTCAAGCCCGGCGCCACCATTGACCTCAATAGCGCCGACACGACGCTCCTCAAGCGTGTCCCCGGCATCGGCAGCTCCTTTGCCCGCCGCATCGTCAAGTACCGCGACCTCCTCGGCGGGTACTACGTGGTGGAGCAGCTCCAGGAGGTCTACGGCATGGACCGGGAGCGATACGATGCCATCCACCCCTACTTCACGGTAGGGACTGTGGTCAGGCCCCTCACCCTCACCATCGACAGCATCAGCTACCACCCCTACCTCTCGTGGCGCCACAAGCGCGCCCTCCGTCGGCTCTTAGAGGCGGAGCAGCGCCTCGACTGGTCGCACCTGATGGCCACCGGTGACTTCACCCACGACGACTCCCTTCGCCTCGCGCCCTACATGCCCTTCTGACGAGGGGCTTTCAGAAAGATTAAGGGAAAAAGGTGGGCAAGCCACGCCTTTTTCCCTACATTTGTTGGGTAGCGAGATCGCTGGGCGGTCTTCGCACTAAGTGACACCAATCATTTTTACACAAAAACCATATACTTATCTCATGAAAAAACAAACCAACCGCTACCCCTCCGAGTGCACCACCATCATCGTCGGCAAGGAGCTGATGGAGGACGGATCGATGATCGCCGCCCGCTCCGAGGACTGGGACGCCATGGTGGCGAAGAACCTGGAGATCTTCGAGACCACGGAGAATGGCCCGGAGGAGTTTATCGCCAAGGAGACTCCCTTCCGCTGCAAGCTCCCGAAGCGCCGCATCGGCTACTCCGCCCTCTCACCCTACCACCTGCATGGCGAGTGGGGAAGTGCCGGCTTCAATCGCGAGGGGGTCGGCATGAGCGCCACGGAGAGTATCTTCAGTAGCGCAAAGGTGCTGCAGTACGACCCGCTCGTGGAGGATGGTCTGGCGGAGAACTCAGTCTTCAATATCGTCCTCCCCTACATCACCACTGCGCGTGAGGGCGTGGAGCGTCTCGGCTCACTGATCGAGAAGCACGGCATCGCTGAGGGCTTCGGCATCAGCTTCATCGACGAGCACGAGATGTGGTACCTCGAGACCGCCTCCGGTCACCGCTGGCTCGCCACCCGCATCCCCGAGGACAAGTACTTCGTCTCCGGCAACCAGAGCCGCTTCCGCGACTACGACCCCAAGGATAAGGCCAATTACCTCGCCTCCGAGGACCTGATCGACTTCGCCAAGGAGCACCATCTCTATGAGGGCGACTTCGACTTCCACGAGGCCTATGCCCGGGATGAGAAGCTCGACACCACCTACAGCTACCCGCGCGTCTGGTACCTGCAGCAGATGTATACCCCCTCCAAGAAGCAGGACGTGACGAAGAACGACTTCCCCGTCTTCCTCAAGTCGGATAAGAAGCTCACCCTCTGTGACATCAAGAAGGGCTTCCGCTCGCACTACAACGACACGGAGCACGATCCCTACCTCCACTGCAACCCCAAGGAGCCGTGGCGACCGATCTCGATCTTCCGCACCACCCAGACCCACATCCTGCAGCGTCGCCCCGGCCTCCCCAAGGAGATCGGTCAGATCGACTATATGTGTGAGGGAATGGCAACGCTCGGCATCTTCCTCCCTCTCTACGAGGGGATCAAGTCTTACCCCGAGGCCTACCGCATCGGCGGCGGTGAGTCGTGCAATAGGTCGGCGTACTGGAAGTTCCGCCACGTCCAGATCCTCGGCATGACCGACTACAATCGCTATGCCCCGGTGATCCAGGAGACCTACGCTCAGCTCGAGGAGGAGATCGCACAGCGTCAGAGGGAGATGGAGCAGGAGTACCTCGCCATCTACAAGGATCGCCCTCTGGCTGCACAGGATCTGCTGCAGAGGTTCTCTGACGGCATGCTGACCCGCGCCCTTGAGGTGACGGATGAGCTGACGGAGCGTCTCTTCACGCTCATCGCCCTCCACATCGGCGAGACCTACGAGTTCCACGGTGCCTGATCGATAACTAACTAAGTCCTGATAGCGGGGAGCCTGTGACCGATCATCGGTCGCAGGCTCCCCGACTATTGTATGGTGTCTTGTGCCCGGGAGTGAGATCCTAATAGGGCGACCCTAGGTGACCCGGGTAGGAGGGGGGGGAATTTCGGATCTTGATTTAACCTTTTGCACAGATGTGCATCTGAGTTCCGTATCCGTTCCCCCGATTTGCTGACAATTGGCGGGGAGGATAATTTACCAGAGATGATGAGTATTGATATGAGAAATCTGAAGAGTGTCCTCAAGGGTATGACCCTGACGCTACTGGCGACCCTTCTGACGACCCCTGCCCTTCTTGCTCAGGAGTCGGTCTACTCTCTTGAGGACTGTGTCCGCATGGCGACGGAGAGTAACGAATTGCTGAAGGCTGAGGAGCTGAAGGTCAGTGCGGCCAAGGCGAAGAGAGGTGAGGTGGGGGTCAACTTCTTCCCCAAGGTCTCCCTCGGTGGGGTCTACTCCCACATAGAGGAGCCTCTCCAGCCGATCGACTGGGACCATGCGCTCCTTGGTCTGGGACAGTACCTGCCGGAGAGGATCAAGGATAAGACCGCTATCGACCTCGGTAATACGAGAGTGGGGACGGTCTCCTTTGTGCAGCCGATCTTTATGGGGGGTAAGATCTTGAATGGCTATAAGATGGCCTCCTCGGCGGTCGACCTTGCCGGTATCATGGTGGAGACGAAGGAGCGAGAGCTGGAGCTGAGCGTGGAGGAGACTTACTGGCAGGTGGTCTCCCTCTCGGGTAAGCTGGAGCTGGCGACGAAGCTCACCGCTCTCCTTGACGAAGCGGTGGAGAATGTGGACCTGGCGGTCAAGGAAGGCGTGGCCACCGAGGCAGATGCGCTCTCCATACGGGTCAAGCAGAGCGATGCCAATCAGCTGCGGCTCAGGGTGGAGAATGGTCTCTCCCTCTCAAAGATGCTGCTCGCTCAGAAGTGTGGCCTCACGCTGGAGAGCCACTACCGCCTGGCAGACGAGGTGACGATCGATGGGGCCCGTGATGAGGTCTCGCGGACGCCGGTCCTCCTCTCTGATCAGGAGATCGCCTCCGGCATTGCGGCACGCCCTGAGGTGCGGGCGCTCGAGACGGCGGATAAGATCTTTGCCGCCAAGG
>CAMXXM010000151.1 GCA_947253195.1 uncultured Porphyromonas sp. | reverse complement strand
GACGGTCAGATTGACCAGCTCCTCAGCGATTGCTTTTACGTCAGCCATATCGTTATTATATATATAAAAAAGTTGTAAACGTATTAATGGATTGTCTTACATTGACCTGCCGCTTAGTCTGGTATGCCGGGCTCATCCCGCAGTAAGGGGGAGGACAGATCAGATCCCGGCAAAGATGGTCACCGATGGGGAGAGCCTCAGCCTCCGGAGAGGGTGAGACAGTCCCGGACGCCTTACGCCTCGGCTCGCTTCTCGAGAGTCTCCAGGACACCGTGGATGGTGTTGCCTGCAGAGCCTGCCTGAGAGATGACGTCCATGATCGGAGACTGGAGCATGGAGATGATATCTCCGATGAGCTCCTCCCTGCTCTTGAGGGCAGCCAGAGTATCGAGCTCGGCAGCTCCCAGGTAGAAGGTCTCATAGACGTAGGCAGCCTTCAGGCTCGGCCTCTCAATATCGGTACCGGCACTCTTGAGCTCCTTGTGGAAGTCCTTGAGCACACGGGCAGGGGCATTGGCGGTCTCAGAGAGCATCAGCGCGCTGGTGCCCTTGAGATAGGGGTGGAAGGGCTCATACTGCTCCTCGTTGATGTCAACAAAGGCGCGGTGGAGGAGCGAATTCTTCACAACCATCATCTTGACACCATGCTGGAAGCACTGGCGACGAAGGGCAGTGGTCTGCTCAGCGTCGAGAGCCATGGCGTCGACCAAATATGCGTGGGGATAAGTCTCGAGGAGCTCCTTGAGCTGCTCGATGACTTTCGCTTTATCTTCTTTCTTCATACTTATCTATAGGACAAAAGAGGGATGGATATATCTCCGAGGGAGACATACGTTACACCTCAGTCAATGCTCGGGTGTCGATCTTGATACCCGGACTCATGGTACTGGAAAGATAGACGCTCTTCATGTACGTACCCTTGGCAGACGTGGGCTTCAGGCGCTCCAGTGTGCGAAGGAATTCACGTGCGTTATCAGCGATCTGCTCGGGGGTGAAAGAGACCTTGCCGATGGAGGTGTGGACGATACCGGCCTTGTCGACACGGAAGTCGATCTTACCGGCCTTGACCTGACGGACAGCATCACCGATGTTGTTGGTCACCGTACCGCTCTTGGGGTTAGGCATCAGACCTCTCGGGCCGAGTACACGGCCGAGGGCACCGATCTTACCCATGATGGCAGGCATGGTGATGATCACATCGATCTCAGTCCATCCGCCCTTGATCTTCTCGATATACTCGTCGAGACCCACATAGTCGGCACCGGCATCCTTAGCCTCCTGCTCCTTATCGGCAGAGCAGAGTACGAGGACACGCACCGTCTTACCCGTGCCGTGAGGCAGGGTGACGGTACCACGTACCATCTGGGTGGACTTACGAGGATCGACGCCAAGGCGTACATCCATATCCACTGAGGCGTCAAACTTCGTCGTGGTGATCTCCTTGACGAGCTGTGAAGCCTCCTTGAGAGAGTACTCCTTCGTGCTGTCGACCTTACTCAGAGCGATCTTGCGATTCTTAGATATTCTACTCATGATCGTATTCTACTTCTGATATTACTCGACATCCTCGGGGAAGTCTCCCTTAATGGCAATCCCCATGCTCCGTGCCGTACCGGCAACCAGGCGCATGGCGCTCTTCACGGTGAAGCAATTGAGGTCGCTCATCTTATTCTGAGCGATCTCCTTCACCTGGTCCCAAGTGACGCTGGCCACCTTGTTACGATTGGGCTGTGCGCTACCCTTCTTGACCTTGGAGGCCTCGATGAGCTGAGCGGCAGCGGGCGGCGTCTTGATGACAAAGTCAAAGGACTTGTCCGCATAGTACGTGATGACGACAGGAAGGAGCTGTCCGCCCTTGTCCTGTGTCTCAGCATTGAATCTCTTGCAGAAATCCATGATGTTGATCCCCTTTGCACCAAGTGCAGGACCAACCGGAGGGGCAGGATTGGCTGCTCCACCGCGGATCTGAAGTTTCAACTGACCGGCAATTTCTTTTGCCATGATTCATTCAGTTTATTGTCAAACAATAATTTGGCGAAAAGTACACTCGAGGAACCGCCACCCTTGATGACATCTGACCCACGTGTGGAGCTCCTTCCTCTGTCCATTCCTCTCGCGAGGAGGGGAGGGGTGACTCTCGGGGCCTATGATGCCGGGATACCTGTGATCAGCTCACGCCGGGACGACTGCCCGGGCTCACCTCTCACAGATGAGACGGCTATGACTCACTCTCCTTTTCTACCTGTGTGTAATCCACCTCCATCGAAGTGTCTCTCCCGAAGACCTTCACCAAGATCTTCAGCTTCCTGCTGTCCGGAGATACCTCAGTCACGTCGCCGAAGAACCCTGTGAAGGGACCCTCGTTGACTTTCACACGATCACCGACCGAGTAGCTCATATCAAGATCCTCCGGACCCTCAGCAAGACGGTCGGAGATCTCCTTAATGCGCTTCACGTCGAGGTCAGACAGCGGCTCCGGGTGGACGTCACCACCGATGAAGCCCAGCACCCCGGGGACGCGACGCAGCTTATGCGTCGTCTCGCCCGCCAGGCGCGCCTCCACGAAGACAAAGCCGCTGTAGTACGGTCTTACCCGCTCTACACGCTTGCCTGATGCGGTACGACGCTTAGTGATGGTCGTCTCCATGGGCACCAAGATCTCCCCGACATTCTTGTCGAAGAACGGCTCTACATCACGCATGCCGTTGATATAGTCCTTCACAGCCTCCTCCTTGCCGGAGATGGTCTGGAGGACGTAGTACTTGAATACCTGATCTTGATCGTCGTGAGACATTGTCAAAGCAACTGCCAGTCCGACAGTCCCGAAGGACCGCACTCACGGACTTGTGTGAAACTAAAGTAAATCGGACTAAATAGGAAGCCCTAAGGGGAGCGAGCAGGTGCAGAGAGAGACCTACCGGCCTCGCACCTCACTTCGCAAGGGTTGTCATGAGGCCTATCATAAAGGGCAAGACTGCGGCACGCGATGAGTCCTCATCTCGTCCGTCAGTCCTCGACCTCCGGCTCGGCTATTAGATGATCAGACGGTAAAGTCCACTCATCGCATACTCGAGGATCTGGTCTACACCAAATATGAGTAGGGATAGTATGACGGAAGCTACCAATACAATCACCGCGCTCTGGGATAACTCCTTGGGCGTCGGCCATGACACCTTGTAACGCAGCTCGTCGAAGCACGCCTTGACGTAAGCGCTGCTGCGCCGGAAGATGTTCTTGCTCTCAGGTTCAGCCATAAAGCCTAATATCTACTTACACATTTTAAATTGAGCAGGGGATGCGAGGCTCGAACTCACGACACCCGGTTTTGGAGACCGGTGCTCTACCAACTGAGCTAATCCCCTATAGATAAGCCGTCTCCGGAGGCGTTAGCGTCCCGAGGGACGGCTTATCATAGTCTATTTACTTACTTGGGTCTTACAGACCGTGAGATCAGTCGAGGATCTCAGTGATCTGACCTGCACCGACGGTGCATCCGCCCTCACGGATGGCGAAGCGAAGACCTGCGTCGCAAGCAACCGGAGAGAGAAGCTTCACCTTGATCTCTACGTTGTCACCGGGCATCACGATCTCCTGACCCTGCGGCAGCTCGATGTCACCGGTTACGTCAAGCGTACGGATGAAGAACTGCGGACGGTAGTGGTTGCGGAACGGCGTGTGACGACCACCCTCCTCTTTCTTGAGGACGTAGATGGAAGCCTTAAACTCAGAGTGCGGCTTCACGGTGCCGGGAGCGCAGACGATCATACCACGCTTCAGCTGATCCTTGTCGATACCACGGAGCAGGATACCTACGTTGTCACCTGCCTCACCACCGGTGGACATGTTCTTCTGGAAAGTCTCCACGCTGGTTACGGTAGACTTCAGACCATCAGCACCGAGACCGATGATCTCTACGGCGTCACCGGGCTTGATGCGACCGGTCTCTACACGACCGGTAGCCACGGTACCACGACCGGTGATGGAGAAGATATCCTCGACGGGCATGAGGAACGGCTTGTCCAGCTCGTGCTCGGGAGTGGGGATATACTGATCGACAGCATCCATCAGATCCATAACGGTGTTGACCCACTTCTCCTCGCCGTTGAGGGCGCCGAGAGCAGAGCCGTGGATGATGGGGGTGTTGTCGCCATCATAGTCATACTTAGAGAGCAGGTCGCGAGTCTCCATATCAACGAGCTCGAGCATCTCCTTATCCTCGACCATATCGCACTTGTTGACAAATACGACGATGCTGGGGACGTTCACCTGACGAGCGAGCAGGATGTGCTCACGGGTCTGGGG
>CAMXXM010000150.1 GCA_947253195.1 uncultured Porphyromonas sp. | reverse complement strand
TCCCTAAGCAGATCCTTCTACTCGGAGAGTACGAGTATGAGGGCGAGGGTGTGCGTAAGCTGGGACAGGCAGAGGGCGGTCGCAAGATCCTTCTCTTCGGTATCAATCACTGGCAGAATAAGGATGACCTCTCCGAGTTCTTCCACACGATGTTCCATGAGTTCTCTCACATCCTTCATCAGAATAAGCTCTATCCGGAGGAGTTCCAGAAGATCACTGACGACAAGTACACCGGACAGTGGTACAATCCCAAGGATGACTATGCCAAGCGTTTTCGCATATCTCGTGAGGAGGGTTTTGTGAGCGACTATGCCCGTAAGAATAAGGATGAGGACTTCGTCGAGACACTCACCTACTACCTTGTCCTTTCACCCGATGGATGGCAGAAGCTACTCGCCGGCATTGACGGAAGAGAGAAGGCCGCCGAGGCTGCCGAGAAGGCCAAGAATGAGCACAAGACCAAGGATGAGATTGAGCAGATCCGCAATGCCACCATGGTCTCTGTGACGAATGCCGCCCGTAGCGCCATCATCAGGAAGCAGGCCATTGTTGCTTCCTACCTGGCGGAGAAGTGGAGCATCGACATTGATCAACTCCGTGACATTGTTCAGCGTCGTTTACAGGTGGCTTATGGGACAATCCATACTCGTGCACTCGTTAATGGTTCGGTCACGCTACATCCTACTGCTCTTGACCAACAGATTCTTTCTCAGGGTCTCGCAGCAGCTTTCCCGGCCGACCAATTGAGTACGTTCTCCTGTGACGGCTGTCATAGAAACCTCAGAGTTAAGGAGAAGTAATTCACCAATTGATGACAACGAAAGCAATATGAAAACATCTATACAAGTATTTGGCGCCACACTCTTGGGCGTATCCCTCGCATTGGCCGGATGCTCAAGGACGGAGGCTGATGTCTTCGACAAGCCCGCTTCGCAGCGTGTCCTTGAGGGGGTGAGTCAGGTGGATCAGATCCTTACTTCCGCCACCAACGGCTGGGGTGCCACCTATAAGACAAGTAGAGGATTCAAGACCGACTTGCAATTCAAGTTTCTGCCCGACCATAAAGTAACCATCTGGTCGGACTTTAGCGCCGATCCAATCACCAGTACCTATAAGTATACCGCTTCTCGCGGTGTTGTCCTCAGCTTTGATACTTATGGCATGATGTCTATGCTGTCCGACCCCACCATCCTTCATGACGGTAGAGGGTCTGCGGCGGAGCGACAGAAGAAGATGGGCGAGAGCTTTGGTGGAGACCTCGAGTTTGAGGTACTCTCCGCTACGGCAGACTCCATCGTGATGAGAGGAATGAAGCAGATGAATGACTCCGTCATCCTGAAGCCCCTTGCTTCAGCACCCACTTCAGAGGGTGTTGGCGAGGCTCTGGGTACTCTGGTTAATTTCACCAAATATCTCATGGCCGGTAGCGGGTATCGTTACAGGACTGTGGAGGTCGACGGCGAGCGTGTTGGGGAGTTTCACTTCCAGGGACCCATAGGGGACCTCGTCTCTGCCAATTACGACAAGGCATCCATTGTTATAGTCAGCCCGGATGGAGCGGAGGAAACCTATGCTGTCTCTCCAACAGACAATGGGTTCAAGACTACAACGCCGATCAAGATCAAGGACAAGGAGTACTCCTCGTTTGAGAGAGATGATGCCAAGAGTCCTTTCCATGCAGTGGATGACCACTCTGTCGTCCTTAATATCAACGGAAATTATCCTGCAAGGGTTCGTCCATTACCCACCTTGAATAAGTGGTATTGGGGGCAGTCTGATTGGACGTGGGGACCCGCAGCTGATGACATTATCGCAGCCGCCGGCAACTTCTTAGGTACTAAGGTTAAGGAGGTGGGACTAGGGCTCTACAAGAATGGCGTTCGCACCCTATACGTATGGCCCAATGCACAAGGTAAGCGACTGGATATCGAGTGTAACCTCACTCAGGTGGATGGTAATATTTATCGACTTGACCTCACAGATTGGCAGAAGGAGAATTTGCCCAGTGGTGCGCTTGATGAGGGTTCCGGTATCCACGAGATGATCAAGTACTTCACCACCTACTTCGACGAGACCACCTATGTCTCTTTCGTCCCGTGGGACAACGGTGGAGGCGTCACGATGTACAGCGGACTTGATAGTCACTATCTGCTTGATATGAGTAATAACTAATGACCTTTCCGGTCGTAGACAATACGACCTCCTCTTATATTTTCAGGGTCTCCTCTGTTGCACCAAGCAGCAGAGGAGACCCTTGATTTTTTGTCTCCTTCCGATCGTCTGTGACTCCTCATCCCATGATGTCTTCCATGCTCTTCCTTAAAGTATTTTCATTCTTTAGGGGTCCTTTCTTAAGGACTATTCTATTACGATGCGGTGAAATTGCAACCCGTGGGTGGCAAAAATGGAGGTCTGGTCCTTTCTCAAATGTTAAAATTGCGAACTTGCACGCTTTCGCTCCTCATCTGCTGGGAATATTCGTTGGAATACTTTAACATTGTGATACGATGGTATGGGATAGGTCGTCTAATCAAGTGGGAGTGCGAGTCCTCTTGTTGATCATAACCCCGCTTGTCGTCGGAGAGGACAGTTTGGCTTAAGACACATTTAATAACTTTCAATCCAACCGGTGGGTGCGAGGCGCCCATGCCGGGTATAAAAACTAATCTTCAATAGCAAGTATGAAAAGGAAAATCGAACTATTGCTAGCATTCCTTCTGCTATCGATCAGTTGCGCCTTTGCTCAGAAGCTGACCGTCAAGGGTACCGTCCTTGACGAGAACGGCGAGACGATCATCGGTGCTACTATTCGTGAGAAGGGTGTGGAGACCAATGGTACTGCCACCGATATGGATGGTCGCTTTACGCTGACCGTCAAGCAGGGTGCAACTATCTTGGTCTCCTACGTCGGCTACAAGACCCGGGAGGTCAAGGCAGCCCCACAGCTCACCATCAAGATGGTCCCTGATAGTGAGATGCTCGATGAGGTGGTAGTAACCGCTCTCGGACTTGAGCGCCAGAAGAGAGACCTCGGATATGCAACGACGAAGATTGACGCCAATGACCTCACTAAGGCCAAGTCTGTCGATGTGGCAGGAAGCCTTCAGGGTAAGGTTGCCGGTCTTAATATCCAGGGGATGAATGGTGGCGTTATGGGAGATGTCAAGATCACCATGCGCGGTATTCGCTCCCTTACGGGTAACAACAACCCGATGCTCCTCCTCGATGGTGTACCTGTCGCGCTAGACTTCCTCAGCTCCATTAACCCCAATGACGTAAAGAACATCAACGTCCTAAAGGGTACCTCCGCTGCCGCCATCTACGGACCTGATGCTCGTAATGGTGTGATTGTCGTGACGACAAAAGCGGGAGAGTATCAGGATAAGCCGAGTGTTACGATCAGCTCCTCTGTGCAGGCTTCTACGATCTCCTTCTTCCCTAAGTTCCAGAGTTCTTTCGGAAGTGGTGAGGGATCCAATTTTGAGTTTATGCCCTATACGAACGAGTCTTGGGGCCCTGCATACGACGGAAAGGAGAGACAGGTCGGAAAGCCCGATGCTGATGGGAATGTGAAGACTGCTATCTACTCCCCCAATAAGAACGTGCATCGTGACTTCTTCGATACCGGTCTGACAATCCAAAACGATGTCTCCCTCTCTGCCAAGGACTTTTACCTCAGTGTACAGGACGCACAGATCACCGGTGTAGTCCCGGGGGATAAGAATCACCGATTCAGCCTGAGAGGAAATGCCTCCAAGCAGCTCTTCAAGACCCTCCGTGCCAGCGTCAACATGAATTATATCCAGCACAATTGGGATATTTTCAGCAACAACAGAATGTATAGCCACTTCAGCGAGATTGATATGGGTATGCATGAGGGTATCATGGACCTCGTATTTGCAACGCCTATGTGGGTTCCGCTAGCTGACTACAAGATCGACACGCACTGGGGTGACTACAATAACTACTTTAACGAGTACTCGCTAAATCCCTACCAGGCATTGGATCTGTGGCGTGAGAATGGTCGTCGTCATGAGTTCCTCGGAAATATTGAGTTTAACTACAGCCCGTTCTCATGGCTTAAATTCAATTACCGTGCTGCCGTAAACGTCCAGAGTGAAGTCTCTAAGGGGACCTCCAAGGAGCTGATCGCATCCAGCTATGGTAAGTCTCGCGGATTTAAGGATGTATCGCGAGCTGTCAGCGACCAGTCCTACCAATACTATCGCCTCACCTCTGAGCCGTTCCTGACTGCTGACTATAAGTGGGATGACTTCAAGATCGGTGGTATCCTCGGATCCTACTATAG
>CAMXXM010000149.1 GCA_947253195.1 uncultured Porphyromonas sp. | reverse complement strand
GTGCCGGCTCCTCCACCTTTGGCGCCGGAGCCTTCGGTGCGACGATGGATATGCGCATCGCCATCCCCGAGGCTGAGGCGGGTGGTAGTGTCTCCACCTACTGGGGCTCCTACGGTATGCGCCGCGATATGGTGCACCTCACTACAGGAGCTCTGGCGGGCAACTGGCGCTTCGGTGGTTTCCTCTCCCGCACGTCCGGCAAGGGATACCGGGATCGTAGCGGAAACAAGGGATTCTCCTACCTCCTCCAGGCCTACAAGGGGGGCGACAATTACTCCCTCCGGCTGATCCACAATCTCGGTGACCAGCATACTCAAGTTGTGTGGACAGGAGCCAATCAGTCCATGATAGACTCTTATGGTCGTCGCTACAATCCGGACGGGCTGATGAATAAGGGCGAGAAAGAGCTCTCCAAGCAGCTCTTCTACCCCGACCAGACCGACAACTACCGCCAGAGCCACACCTATGCCATCCTCAAGCATCAGCCGACGGACAATTTCAGCTACGATGTGACCCTCCACTATACTCGTGGTAAGGGATTTACTCGGGAGTATAAGAATGAGCGCAAGCTCCGGGAGTACTTCGTCGTCCCGATGAGCAACAAGACAAAGGCTGACCTTGTACGAGAAAAGTACCTCGACAACCATTTCGCCGGTGGGATCTTCAACGCCATGTGGACCGGTGAGAAGGGGCGTATCAACTTTGGTCTCTCCGGAAATCACTACTGGGGCGACCACTATGGCATCCTCCCCTGGGTCGACGGGATCGCAAAGGGGGCGATGACTGAGTTTGGTCCCTTCTACCCCAATTCAGAGTACTACCGCAACTCCTCCACCGTCACCGGCATCGCCACCTACCTCAAGGGCGAGTGGAACATCACCGATCATCTCCTCGCCTATGGTGACGTGATGTACCGCTACTCCCGCACCACCATGCACGGACTCTCCGACAAGAAGTCTGATAAGACCGGCAAGATGGACATCCTCAACTTCGAGGGCGCCAACGCTCCGACCTACCACTTTGTCCTCCCCAAGGTGGGACTCAACTTCCACCCCTCACGCAACCACTCCTACTACATCTCCTACACGACCGCAGCCAAGGAGCCCAATCGCAAGATGTTCACCGAGAGTCGTGAGTACGATGACAAGGGAAATGAGATCCTCCCCCGTCCCGAGTACATGGGCGACCTCGAGATCGGCGCCGAGCAGACATGGGGACCGGTGAGCCTCTTCGTAAACGGCTACTTCATGCACTACAAGGATCAGATCGTCCCCAACGGCAAGCTCAGCGACGTGGGTGAGCTGCTGATGGTCAATGTCCCAAAGAGCTACCGCGCAGGTGTGGAGATGGGCTTCGACTGGCAGATCATCAAGCAGCTACGCCTCTCTGCCAATGCGACCCTCTCTCGCAATCGGATCCTTGACTACACCTACTCAGAGAGCGTCTATGACGCCTCTTGGAAATGGGCGCGCCTTAAGGACTACAAGATGGATGAGACACCCATTGCCAACAGCCCCTCCGTCATTGCCAACCACGCCCTCACCTGGATGCCTCTTGACAATCTCTACATCGACTTCTCCGGCACCTACGTTGGCGCGCGCTACGTAGACAACAGTGGGTATGAGGGACATCGCCTCCCCGGCTACTACACCGGCAGCCTGATGGCTAAGTACGAGATTGACCTGAAGAGCCACCGCTCCCTCGACCTGAGCCTACAGCTGCTCAACCTCTTCAGCAGCAGCTACTCCACCTATGGGTACATCTACGATGCCTACAGCCTGCTGGATGTGACCGGCAAGGAGGTAAGTCGCGATCAGGACCTGAGACTATTCCCCGCCGCACCGATCCACTTCGTTGCCGGCGCCACCTATACCTTCTGACAGACCTACTCCTAACTAAAGCGTGATGGGCTCCCCACTCTTGATCTTCAGGGCGGGGAGCCTTTTTTGCGCGGTCGCTCTCGGGTAAATCTAATACCGATATTAGTGTCGCCCAATATCGGTATTAGTGATCACTAATATCGGTAAAAGAAATGCCCCACTCCCACCGCCCCCTGAGAGAGATAAACCCTCCCGATGATCGGGGGTCCATTTTTAAAATGGGGTCAGAGCCATATCGTCGACAAGACAGCGCTCTGCCCGAGCAGCCTGTGGAGGATCCGGGCGGTTTTTTGCGGGGTGGGGCTGTGAAGTCAAAGAATTTGGTAGCTTTGTGATGGGCTTTGCCGGAGGATCGCTCACCCGCTATCAGGTGAGCGGATCCGAGGGTGAGGTACCCGCTTCCATACATAAGAGAGACTGAGACATGATATCTTTTTTCCGCAACTTCGGTACGGTCTATGCCGTACAGCACACCGCACCCCTGTCCGATGAGGATCGCAAGACCCTCGGCTGGCTCTTTGACGGAGCCACGGAGGTCAAGGCTCCACTCGAGGGCACCTTCATCGGTCCGCGGGCGGAGATGATCACCCCGTGGAGTACCAATGCGACCGAGATCGCCCACACCGTCGGCATCGACTCCGTCGAGCGGGTGGAGGCCTTCCTCGAGGCTGAGCCCGGCGTGCCCTATGACAGGATGCTGCTGCGGCAGTACGGGGCGCTGGACGAGGGACTCTTCGACACCAAGATCGAGAAGGCTCCCCTCCTGCCGGTGGAGGATCTGCGGAAGTACAATAGCGAGGAGGGTCTCGCTCTCTCCGATGAGGAGATCGACTACCTCGAGGGGGTGGCACGAGAGCTGGGGCGTCCGCTCACGGATGCGGAGCTCTTCGGCTTCTCGCAGGTGAATAGCGAGCACTGCCGGCACAAGATCTTTGGCGGCACCTTCGTCATCGACGGGGAGGAGATGCCAGAGAGCCTCTTCGGGATGATAAAGAAGACGAGTAAGCTCAATCCCAATGGTATCGTCTCTGCCTATGCGGATAATGTCGCCTTTGTGGAGGGACCGGAGGCGGAGTTTTTCGCCCCGGAGCGGATGGATCGCCCCGATCTCTACCGCACCGAGGAGACCGAGACGGTGCTGGCACTGAAGGCTGAGACACACAATTTCCCCACCACCGTGGAGCCCTTCAATGGCGCAGCCACCGGCTCCGGCGGTGAGATCCGCGACCGGCTCGCCGGGGGTAAGGCGTGCCTGCCCCTCGCCGGCGCGGCGGTCTACATGACGCCCTACACCCGGCTCGACAAGTCGCGTCGCTGGGAGAGCGCCATCACTGCCCGCCCCTGGCTCTACCAGACACCGCAGGAGATCCTGACGAAGGCGAGCAATGGGGCATCGGACTTCGGAAATAAGTTTGGCCAGCCCTTGATCGTCGGTTCGCTCCTCACCTTTGAGCACCAAGAGGGTAGCGAGATATGGGGGTACGACAAGGTGATCATGCTTGCCGGCGGTGTCGGGCTTGCTCGGAAGCGCGATGCGCAGAAGGGTCACGCCGAGGATGGTGACGCCATCGTCGTGATGGGGGGAGACAACTACCGGATCGGTATGGGCGGTGGCGCCGTCTCGTCGGTAAATACCGGGAGCTACGCCGACGCCATCGAGCTCAATGCGATCCAGCGATCCAATCCTGAGATGCAGAAGCGGGTCGCCAACGTCATCCGAGCTATGGCGGAGGGGAAGCGCAATCCGATCATCTCCATCCACGACCACGGCGCCGGAGGACACCTCAATTGTCTCTCCGAGCTGGTCGAGGAGACCGGGGGCGAGATCGACATCGACCGCCTGCCGATCGGTGACCCGACGCTTTCTGACAAGGAGATCCTGAGCAACGAGTCTCAGGAGCGCATGGGCATCCTGATCCATAAGGAGGACCTCGAGGGCGTGCGCGCCATTGCCGAGCGGGAGCGCGCTCCCTTCTACCCCGTCGGGGAGGCCAAGGCAAGCGGGAGGCTGGTCTTTGACCACCGGGAGACCGGCGCACCTGCGGCGCTGGATCTGCGGCTGAGCCACCTCTTCGGCTCCGCCCCCAAGACAATCATGGAGGATGAGACAAGGGAGACCACCTTTGCCGATCCCGACAAGAGCCCGCTCGCCGGGCGGAAGCTCGCCGACGTCATCGCTGACGTGCAGCGGCTGGAGAGCGTCGGCTCCAAGGACTGGCTGACAAATAAGGTGGATCGCTCCGTCACCGGCAAGGTGGCGCGCCAGCAGTGCTGCGGGCCGCTCCAGCTGCCCCTCTCTGACCTCGGTGCCGTAGCACTCGACTATCGGGGCGAGGCAGGTATGGCGATGGCCCTCGGTCACGCCCCTGTGGCGGCAATGATCTCCGCTGAGGCGGGCTCCCGTCTCGCCATCGCCGAGTCGCTGACCAATATCGTCGGGGCACCCCTACGGAAGGGGCTCGAG
>CAMXXM010000148.1 GCA_947253195.1 uncultured Porphyromonas sp. | reverse complement strand
GAGCTGGCGGATGCCCTCCCCAAGCTGGTCCTCCTCGGCGGCTATACCACCATTAACCCCAATCTCTTTGCCGGGATGCAGGATCAGTATGGTGGGAGCTGGCATGTGGCACTCGGGCTGCAGATCCCTCTCACGGACATCTATACGGGCATCACGAAGAGAAAGGGTGCCGCCGCCGAGCGGGAGATCAAGCAGAGGCAGCTGACGGATGCGAGAGAGAAGATCAATCTCCAGATCCATCAGCTCCTCCTGACCAATCAGGAGGCGTACAAGCAGCTCTCCGCTACACGGCTCAGCCTCAGCAGTGCCGATGAGACCCTCCGGCGGGCTCAGCTGGGGTATAGGGAGGGAGTGATCCCACTCATCGGACTGACGGAGGCTCAGACCTCCTGGTCCGCTGCTTACGACCAATACATCGACGCCGCCATCTCACTGAAGTCCAGTGAGAGCAAGATCAGGCACTACGTCCCCACGGCACGCTTTGTCAAATAATAGTATTTAGGATAATGGTACAGACAGAAGAGAAGAGCTCCCTCTCGAAGGAGCTGAGACATAAAATGGTGGTCACCATCGTCACCACCCTCATCGTCATTGCTCTCGTGGCACTTGCCGGATTTGTCTTTTTCTCCCCCCGGGAGTCGGAGGTGATCGGGCATGTGGAGGTAGATGAGATCCGCATCTCCGGCAAGGTGCCGGGGCGCATCTCGGAGTATCTCGTGGAGGAGGGGCAGGTGGTCCATAAGGGCGATACCCTGGTTCGGATCTACTCGCCTGAGGTCTACGCCAAGCGGGAGCAGGCGGAGGCCATGCGTGCCTCGGCTCTGGCGCTCAATCGCTCCCTCTCCGGCGGCAGCCCTGCTGAGGTGCAGGAGGCCGCCCACCAGATGTGGCAGAGTGCCAAGGTGACCCTTGATGTGGCTCAGTCCAGCTTCCGTCGCGTGGAGAATCTCTATAAGGAGGGCGTCGTATCGGCACAGAAGTACGATCAGGCGCGGGCTCTCGTAAAGTCTGCCGAGGCTGCGGAGGCTGCTGCTAAGAATCGCTACGAGCTCTCCCGCAAGGGGGTCCTCTCCGATCGCACCGGTGCCACCCAAGGACTGGTAGGCAATATGGATGCGATGCTCAAGGAGGTGGATCTTTACGTACAGGAGGGGGCGCTCACGTCGCCCCTCGATGGTCGCGTCACCGACATCGTCCCCCACGTGGGCGAGCTGGTCGGCACCGGGTCTCCCGTGATGAATGTCGCAGACCCCACCTCGTGCTATGTGGTCTTTGCTCTCAGCGAGGACCGGCTGCCGGGCATCCACAGAGGCACTACGCTCCGCGGGACGATCCCCGCACTTGGGGGTAAGGAGTGCACCCTCAGGGTGGTTCATCTCAAGGATATGGGGATCTACTCTGTCCGCAAGGCGAAGAAGCCTACGGGGCAGATCGACTTCCGCACCTTTGAGGTAAAGGCGGAGGTCATCGATGAGATAGAGGATCTGGAGCCGGGGATGAGTGTCGTCATCGATAGGTCTTACCTGAAGTGAAGCGTCGTCTCGTGAGTACATCCTCTCCCCTCCTCAGAGTGATGCAGCGTGAGTGGAGGCTGGTCTCCACCCACTCAATCTACTTTGCAGGGATGATCGTGGTGCCGGTGTTCTTTGCCGTCTTCCTCCTTACCCTTATGGGTGAGGGGCTGCCCGGCGATCTGCCGATCGCTGTCGTGGACCTGGATAATACGTCCAATACGCGGAGGCTGGTGGACAATCTCGACAGCTTCTCCGAGAGCCACGTGGTGCTGAGGACGGCAAGCTTCACCGAGGCACGTGAGCTGATGCAGCAAAATGAGGCTTTCGGCATCCTCGTCATCCCCCGAGGATTTACCGAGAAAGTCTCCTCCGGCAAGCAGCCCACCATCAATTATTACCTCAATTACCACTCCATCATCGGCGGAAACCTGAGCTATAAGAACCTCCGCATGATCAGCGAGATGGCTAATGGGGCCGTCGGGCTCCAGATGGGGACCCTGATGGGCAAGACGGAGACGGAGATCATGGCCAATGTGATGCCGATCGTCGTCAAGGATCAGATCAAGGGGAATAAGTGGCTCAATTACTCCGTCTACCTCAGTAATATCCTCATCCTAGGGATCATACAGCTGCTGATCATGCAGGTGACCGCCTACGCTGTCGGGGTGGAGATCAAGGCTGAGTCTGCCGAGGAGTGGCTGGAGACCGCCGGGGGGAGCATGCATGTCGCCCTTGCCGGGAAGCTGGCTGTCCATACGCTCGTCTGGCTGGTGATTGGGTCAGCCTGTCTCGGGATGCTCTACACCTTCTGTGGCTTCCCCCTCGCCAATGGCTGGGGACCCATGCTGCTTGCGCTCTTGCTGCTGATCCTTGCGGCCGAGGCACTGGGCGTTTTCTTCATCACCCTCGTTCCGATCCTGAGGCTCGGGGTGAGTCTCGCGAGCCTCTTCGGCGTGCTGACCTTCTCCATCGTCGGCTACTCCTTCCCTCTCGATGCGATGTACTCCCCCTTCGTCACCCTCTCTTACCTCTTCCCGATGAGGTATTACTATATGATCTACACCGATCAGTCGCTCAATGGTTTTCCCCTCGCGCTGAGCATCCCCTACTACCTGGGGCTGGCAGCCTTTGTCCTGCTGCCGCTGCTCTGCAGCCGCAACCTCAAGCGTGAGCTCTTAGAAGTGTCTTATGTCCGATAATAAGTGGCGGAGGAGACTCTCCCTCCTCCATACCGATACCAAGGCGATCTGGCGAACGGAGATCAATGCGATCAAGGGGGATGCAGGCGTGCTGCTCTTCTTCTTTTTCGTCCCGATCGTCTACCCCTTCCTCTACGCAGCCTTCTACAATACCGAGGTGGTCGAGGAGGCAAAGCTGGTTATGGTCGACGAGGACAATAGCGCCCTCTCCCGTGAGTACATACGGCGGGTGGATGCCTCGCAGGAGGTGGATGTGGTGGCTGTCGTCCCGACGATCGAGATGGCTGAGGAGATGATCATGAGCCGGGATGCCTATGGCTATGCGCGGATCCCGAAGGACTTCCAAGCCGATCTCTATAGGGGTGAGGACCAGGTCCATGTGGAGCTGATGAGCCTCGGGAATGTGCTGTTGTACTACAAGAACTTTATGGTGGCGCTGAATAATAATGCGCTCCAGATGGGTGGGGAGATCCATGCGGAGCGTGCCGGGAAGTCGACCAAGGCGCTGACCGACATAGAGGTGCGACCGGTCTATCAGGATGGGAAGGGGTACTACAATCCCGTGGGCGGTATCGGTACCTTCCTGATGCCACCGATCCTGATCCTGATCCTCCAGCAGACGCTGATCATGGGGATCTGTATGCTGGCGGCTACAGCCAGGGAGAGCAACGACACGCACTATCTCGTCCCGTCGACGATCCATGGACCGATGCGGATGGTGATCAATAAGAGCATCATCTACTTTGCCCTCTACCTGCTCCTCAGCATCTGGGTGCTCTGCATCGTGCCGTACTGCCTGCGGATCCCTATCCTGACGGACCCGCTGAGGATGCTGATCTTCATCATCCCCTACCTGCTGTCGGTGGTCTTTATGTCGATCGGTCTCTCCTTCCTCTTCAGGAGACGTGAGGTGGTGCTGATCTACATCGTCCCGCTGTCGCTGGTCTTCTTTTTCCTCACCGGTGTGGTGTGGCCGTGGCAGAATATCCCCATCCTCTGGAAGGCTCTCGCCTACTTGGTTCCAAGTACACATGCGGTGCAGGGGTATATTGCCCTGCTGGGTACCGGCGCATCCCTCTATGACATCCTGATACAGTGTAGGGCTATGTGGGTGCTGACCGCGCTCTACTTCACGATCGCCTCCCTCGGCTACTACTACCAGTACCGTCATGGTCGCCGGCAGAGGGACCCCGCGTGACTGCCCCCTTTTCCTCATGGGAAATTCCTTTACCGATATTAGGCGCGCCTAATATCGGTAAAAGAAATCCAATAAATTTTTTTTGATTCTGAACTATCTCGTTGTATAATAGAGTGTTACCACTTTGTGGTGAATGAATGGGTAACGATTTGGAAATGAGCGGAGTGCTTTGAAGTACATTGTTTTGAATAGCCGAAGAACGCTCACTATTTTACTTGCAAAGGTACATATTTGCGAGGGAAAGTGAGCGTCTTTTCTTGTTTTTCTTCTTGTCATTGAAAGAAAAAAGCAATTACAGCCGCTGCGAGCGGTTGCGGTTGATAAGCTGTTTCCATTTCTGCTCGCACCAATCGGTAATGGAAAGCCCGTTGATGGTGAGGAGCGGTCGCTTCTTCTCATCCTTGATGATACGGATTTCGCTGTCCTCTTCCGTGAACTCTCTCTTGTATAATC
>CAMXXM010000147.1 GCA_947253195.1 uncultured Porphyromonas sp. | reverse complement strand
ACTCAGGATTGCTATTGGTCCTCATACAACAGTCCTTAGAGGGTCTGTAGACACCCTTAAGACTATAGCCGGCTCCCTCGAACACCCCCACGGGATAGTTGCTCTCCTTCGGGGTCGGTATCGTGGACACCTCTGCGGGTAGCAGGTCGACCCACTTGGCACTAAATTCCTTCAGCGTAGTGATATTCTGCTCCCACGGCTCCACATCGGTCGGAAACATCGGTATCTGCTCTGCCTCGTAAGCATACTCGTCCGCCAGTCCGGCAAAGCTGTGCCCAAACTCATGCGTCACCACCGGGACAAATGCCGGATGCTTGGTCATCGAGAGGTTGTACGAATTGAGTATCCCGCCTCCGCCATAGTGGGGCGTATTGACCAGTACGATGATATGCTCGTAGGGCGTCCCGGCGAGGAGGTCGTGCAGCTTGCGGAGGTGCAGTGTCGTGAGGTAGCGCTCACTATAGAAGGTATCAAAGTGCGAGCCGAGCGCGGTGTCCCGCCAAATCCCCTTGGAGGGAATGGAAGCACCACTCTCCGCTGAGGGAGATCGAACCGCTATGATGGAGAAGCGATCACGCAAAGACTTGAAGGGCTCGTGCCCAAAGATCGACGCTACAGCCTTATTGGCGTCCGCCAAGTAGTCCTCCATTTCATCCTCCGTATAGCCCTCAGCTACAAATGCTATATGGATCACTCGAGAACTGTCCTTGGGGGCTTGAAGAGTGGTGTAGGGCAGGATACCCTGCTCACCGAGCGGGGTCATCAGTATATCGTGCGGGTCTATGCGCTGTGTCATGGAGGCAATGACAGCGTGACGGCTATTTCGGAGCTCGAGACTAACCTCCACCGGTTGCTTCGGCATAGGGATCAGAGAGACATTCTCAAAGGCTCTCCTGCCACTCTCCTGTGCTTGCGGGTAACTCAGCCACTCCTGAAAGAGTGAAGAGAAAGGATGCTTGTAGATCACCCTCCCTGTGGCAAGGTCTCTGACTGTGATCGTGCCATTCCCCTTCATCGGAGTCTCGGCTAAGCGATGCCTCTTGCCATACCAGCCGGGAATCTTGTAGTAAGCCAGCAGGGAGATGTCCTGAGCATTGGCATTTCCGGAGAAGATATAGTCCAGCCGAAGGGTCTGGTCGACAAAGTAGTCTCCAAAGTCCTGTGCGATAAGGCGACAGGGCAGGAGAAGGAGTACAGTCAGCAGTAGAGTCGTTCGAAAGATCTTATTCATAATCTATTGAGGTAAAGTCGGCCCTCCAGACCTAAGTGGAAGAGTAGGTCGAGTGCTGACAGGTTGGGTACAAATCCACTCTGATCCTCAAAGACCTGCCAGTACCTCGGTAGGTTCGCCCCACCTTCACGCAGCTGAGAGGGTAGGGCGATGTCAGACCTGTGATCCTCATCTCTCATACCATCAGATACTATCGGGGGTGTAGGGATACACCACTCTCCGAGGATAAAGGTGAGCCAGTGCTGATTAAAGTCTATGAGCCTGCCTTCCACCTCACATCGACAGAGAGAGAGCACTTGATCCTCATAAAACTGCCAGTAGGGCGTGGAGCAGTACGAGGAGCGCAGTGTCTCCTCCAGCCGATGTCTCCAGTGATCGTGCTCGGCAAGATAGATCTCTGACGTGGGCGGAGAGGGATAGGCAAAGCGCTCCACCGGTATCGTAAAAGGCGTAGCACCCTGTGGAGTAAGGAAATAGGTTCGATTGCGGAGCGTCTGCTTCTGATACTGCTCACGCACATTGATCACAGCATTAGGATGATCCATCATCAGTTTGACCTGCAGGATTGCTGGGGCAAAGAGGGTGGGCAGAGAGAGCATACCACTTTTCCTTACTTCAGCACAGTTCCAAATCTCCGCCACCGGATCTTGCCGTGGAGGAGATCCCTGTCCTTATCCAGCGATAGCCAGACGAAGAGCGGCTTGCCAACGATGTGATCCTCAGGGACGAAGCCCCAGGCTCGGGAGTCGGCAGAGTTGTGCCTATTATCACCCATCATGAAGTAGTAGTCCATCTCAAAGGTGTAGGACGAGACCGGCTTGCCGTCTATCAGTACACCCGATGTGGTCTTCTCTATCGTGTGATGCTCAAAGTTCCGGATGCACCGCTCGTAGAGAGCCAGATTTTCCGCTGTTAGGGGGATTGTCTCGCCCTTGGCCGGGATGTGGATCGGGCCATAGTTATCCCTCGTCCAGTCAAACAAGTCACTGAGAGGGTAGGTCGTAAAGACCGACTGTCCGGGATCCGGCTCCACCTCGATATGGAGGACCCCACTGTGCTTCTGAAGCGTCTCTCGCATAGTCTTCGTGAGGGGCAGATGGTAGATGAGCCCGAAGCCCTTAGTCATATCTCCCGTAAATCCCAGCTGCTCATAGAGAGGATAGTAAGACTGGTTCAGCCCATCCAGCAGGGCGATATCGTCTCGAGCCACTCCCAGCTCATACAGCTCATCCTCCGACAGCATCGTGCCATCGGTCTGTACGAAGTAATTGAGCTGAGCGTAAGTCGGTGCATCGACCTCTTGCGCATTGATATAAAGGGTGTTGTGTCGCACCTCTAGATCATCTCCGGGAAGCCCCACACAGCGCTTGACATAGTGATCTCTCATGTCCACGGGACGTGCGACCACCTTGCCAAACGTGCGCGGATCACTCCAGATGCGATCTCTCCCATAGAGGTGACAGAGCGTGTAGTAGTCAGGATTGGTCACCTTGAGTGGGACAGTGTCCCCGGCGGGAAAATTAAAGACTACCAGTTCGTTTCGCTTAAGACGACCGAGACCGCTGATTCGCTTATAGGGGAGCTGTGGCTTATCAATGTAGGCTTTCTTCCCATTCCATGGGAATTGATTGTGCACCAGTGGGAAAGCGAGTGGGGTCATCGGTAATCTCGGTCCAAAACTCAGCTTTGAGACAAAGAGGTGATCGCCCACAAGTGAGGTCTTCTCCAGTGAGGAAGAGGGGATCTTGAAGTTTTGGAAGAAAAAGATATTGAGTATCTGTACCGCTATCAAGACGACAACGATATCCTCTACGAGTCGCATCGTGCTGCGCAGAGTCTTACTCGAGGAGCTCTGCCACCACCGCCAGGAGATAATATGGGTAATGTAATTGTCAAAAATCAGCAGGGTAGGGACCACAAAGAGCCACACACTGCCCACCCAAATGGCAAATAAGAGTAGGGCGATCGCCCAAGCGCCAAACTTAATCCAATCCCGCTTGGGGACAGCCTTGAAGTCAATCTTTTTCATATCACTTATCTGAAGTGCAGCATGTCCTCCATACCGTACCATCCCTTTTTACCTCGTAAAAACTCAGCAGCCATCACCGCTCCCATTGCAAAGCCCTCTCTCCCGAAGGCCTCATGCTCCAGCCTGATCACATCCTGAGGACTGCTAAAGGCTACTCGGTGGATGCCGGGCACCTCTCCCTCACGAAGAGAGTGGATAAGTAGCTGGTCCTCGGCTATGGTGGGCTTCTCTGCATTGCCGAGATAGGCTCTTGTGTCTCTGTATCTATCCATCTCCGAGATAATGTCACCGGCAACAGTCAGGGCAGTGCCACTGGGGTAGTCAAGCTTATGGACGTGGTGTACCTCTTCCATCTGAACATCTGAGTACTGGGGGAGATTATTGATAAGCTTAGCAGCCTCTCTCACCAAGTGACGGAAGAGGAAGACCCCGATGCTGAAGTTGGACGAGTAAAAGAAAGCCCCATCACGCTCTCTGACCTGCGCCCGGATCTCCTCGATACGATCGGTCCAGCCGGTAGTACCGCTGACTACGGGAAATCCGCTCTCGATCGCTCTACTAATATTACGATAGGCACTGTCAGGAGTAGAGAAGTCGATGACGACATCCGTCTCGGAGGGGATAGATGCTTGATCGTCCTTGTCAATGCGTCCAACGATCTCGTGCCCCCGGCTGTGGGCCACCTGCTCAATGGCATGACCCATACGTCCATATCCTATCAGAGTTATCTTCATTGCTACTATTATATGTGATTTGCTTGATGTAAACTTCCGTAGCTGACAGAAGTGATCACAAATGTAATCAATTATCAACAGAGCCTCTCATCTCGAGCAATTGAGATCATAGACTCTGCGAAGACAATGCAGCGAGTTGATTCTAAGCGAGAAACTATTGTCTGAAGGATTAGTCAAATGCTTACTCGATCTGACGGTGTGCTAATATCGGTATTAGTGAATTCTTTTATCAGTATTAGTCATTTCTTTTACCGGTATTAGGTGCGACTAATACCGATAAAAGAAATGACTATATGGTACGCGGGGAATTTTCCTCTGATTTCACACCCCTCTCTGATGGGCCACGACAGTGGTGACTTTACACCTCTTGCTCAGCATTATTTGCAGTA
>CAMXXM010000146.1 GCA_947253195.1 uncultured Porphyromonas sp. | reverse complement strand
GAGGAAATCGATGAGATGCTAAAAAGAAGAGAGGAGTGGTAGATGTTAGGTTTACACATTAACAGTAAGCAAGGCGAACAAAGGCTAATTCGCATTTTGATGTGCTGGGAGGGGGAGGATGGTGAAAGGGGGGTTGTTGCTGTGAGGGATTTAGGAGAAGTGGAGGGCGACTCGGTAGAGAAAGAAGTCGGAGTTTCTAGCACCATAGTTGACGCTGATAAAGCGCTGGAGATTTTGGTTGAGAGCCTCCGCCTTGGCGTTGCTCTCCCTGCGGTAGAAGTACCTCAGAATGGGGGTGGAGTTTGACCGGAGGAAGTTGGCGATGTTGCGTATCTCCTCCACCTCGCTCTCCATCCCCTCTTTGGTGATGAGCATAAGATCTGCCTCCTTTATCTTGTACTTACGATCGCTGTAGTGCGGTCGGATAGGCTCGTACCACTTACGGATCCTCTGACAGTATTTGTAGGCTTCCTCGATCTCGTGGAATTGCTTGAAGAGTATCTTCGCACGCTCCTTTTGGTCGTCGGTCCACTCCGTTTTGCGCTTGAAAAGGAGACCCCTCGAGCGGTGCAGGAGTTGCTTTAGTGTGTCGTCGTTGGAGAATTTTTCCTGCAGGGTCAGCTTCTCTTTTACCGTCTTATTCTTCTTTCTCTCCAGGGTAAGGACCGCTTGCCGGTGGCGGATTCGGACACTCTGGAGCTGCTCAAGGATTTCGCGGAGGACGTGAAACTTGTCCGCCACCTGATAGGCATTGGGAAAGGTCGTCCTCGCCAGCCAGTCGTAATTCGGAGCCATGTCCCGAGTCACACTCAAGACCTTCATCTTGGTCTTTACCGGAAACTTTGACAGGACCTGCCGAAGCTCGGAGGTCCTGAGCGTATCGGCCATCAGAGCGATCTTGCTCGTCTCCCGGTTGCTGATGATCGTGTAGCAGACGCCGTCGATCGTCTTCTCATCGATCGCCATATAGGAGCCTACGTTTGACTCCTTGAGGATCGGCACCCTGATCTTTTTTCGTCCTCCCTCTCGCCGGACCTCAATGTCGTCTCGACCGATCCTGCCCTCTCGCTCTGCCTCCCGGAAGCCACTCAGGTAATCCTTGTACCACCGGTTAAGACGCTTTGCGTCAGTCCCGAGGACATAAGCGATATTACCAATGCTGATCGGCTTCCCCTCGACCAATTTCTTTTAAAAAGCACCGAACTTCGGTGTGCATTTGATCCCTTCGATCGTGTATTTGTAGGTGTTGAAATAGGACTCTCGACCGCCCTTCTCCTTCCACCGCCGCCGTCGTATATAGATGAAAGCCTCGCAACCTGCTATGGGAAAAGTCTAGATCTCGCATGGATTCATATATCCGCATCGAACCACCTCCTTCGCCTCCGCCAGCTCAGGGGGATAATGGCTCTCGTCGTCCTTCTCGTCCATATAGAGTCGGTAGACTCCGCACTCCCTTTTTACCTCCTTCAGCTCAAAGTCGCGAAGGATCTCCTCCGGGACAAAGGCTGATATCAGATCCCTTATCTCTGCTGTTTCCATAAGCTCTAACTACTTCCTCATATAGTATCTTTTGTCTCCTCAACAAAGGTAATCTCTTTTTTCTCCTCCTCCCAGCACATCAAAATGCGAATTAGCCTACAATACTGCTCGTCCCCATCGGGCAATAGGGATGAAAACACCCATGCAAATGCTTCTGCCAGACTACCCTAATCCTCTACTGTCCAAGGGGAAGGATGCGGGAGAGGCCCTACGACCGAGGAGGACTTGCAAAATAAGTGTGTGCTCATTAGTAATAAATGCGTATATTTGTATACGAGTTGACACCTAACCCATTCCGGGTGTGTACACTCTCAGGTCTTAATCCAATGACCGGTATACAGTCCTAGTAATATTCAATCAACTGTGTACTTTTTTCAGGAATCGCATACAATCCGGGACATTTCTTTTACCGATATTAGTCGCCTCTAATATCGGTAAGAGGCTTCACTAATATCGGTATTAGTGTGTGGCTTCATCCGGGCTGCGCTCCTTCGTCTCTTCACATCCATCTGAGGGTATCCTATACCCTTCCGATGCGACTGCACTGAAAAGAAGTCAGGGGGTGACGCATTTGCACCTTGAGGGTCCGGGAAAGCTCCGAATGTCAGTCATGGACAGCTGGCATTTAGTACTTTGCACTTGTTTTTGTCGGGTGTTTTCTGTGACTTGGCACCTGATAATCAATGGTATAAATCACTAAAGTCGATTTCATTTCTTAATGGAAAGTATTCTCTCCATCCTCTCCGGGATCGCGGATCACCGCAAGGGAAATCATTTTGTTTACCGCAGCAGAGAAGATCCATTGATGATTGCGGAAGAAAAATACCCTTTAGGATCCATAGGAGATCCTTGATTACGACTATAAAGCTTAGTTTTAATGCGTCGCCCCTGCCCCTTGGGGGCGGGGAGCTTGGATATGTGCGGGATAAGTCGTACCTTTGCACCACAAAGCAAGGGAGGAAAGACATATCGCGGGGTGGAGCAGTGGTAGCTCGCTGGGCTCATAACCCAGAGGTCGCAAGTTCGAATCCTGTCCCCGCAACTATCGGAGTACGACTATCTTCTATAGAGGATGGTCGTACTCTTTTCATTGCTCTCCGATAAAAGTTGGTCGGATGGAGGGAGAAAAGGGCAGCAGGGCTGCTTCGCCTACCCGTACGAGTGTAGCCCGCCGAGCAGTGTATTGACGCCGAAGTAGGTCATCAGCAGTACCGCAAAGAGGAGGACCATGCAGAGGTGATAGTGTCGCGGGTCCCGCAGCCACGGCAGCAGCCCCTCGTGGAGGAGTGCCGAGTAGGCGACCAGCGTGATCAGCGCCCACACCTCCTTGGGATCCCAGGACCAGTAGCTCCCCCAGCTGATATTGGCCCAGTAGGCACCGATCACAATGCCGATGATGAGGAGTAGGAGTGCGGGGTAGAGGAGCAGCAGGCTGAGGTCTCTCTGTCGCCTCACCTGCTCCCGCGACTGTCGCCCGAGGAGGCTGTAGAGCCCGATCGCCGCCGTGGTGGAGAGGAGCGCATAGCTGATCATCAGCACGCTCACGTGGAGGCTCAGCAGGGGCGAGTGGAGCACCGGCATGATCGGCGTCATCGCAGGTGAAGACATGCCGAGGTGTGCCACGAGGAGGAAGAACCCTGCCCCGCCCATGCAGAGTGCACCGAGAGGAGCGACACGCCGCACAAGGAGCAGCCCGAGGAGCGTGATCGACCAAGCGATCGCCAGAGAGGTCTCGTAGCCGGTCGCCAGTGGGACTCTGCTCGTGATGTAGGCACGGCAGCCGATGAAGAGCGTGAGGAAGAGGAGCCCCGCAAGGAGCCCCCATCGCACCACTTTACCCGAGAAGATCCGCGGAAGCGTGAGGGCAAGCAGTGACAGGATGAAGTAGGTGATGAAGAGGATCAGCGGATAGGGAACACTATGGTACAGAACCTCGGCGCGGAGTCGGGGACGACTTGCCCTCACCTCCGGGACCTGATCCTGATAAGCAATCAGCGCATCGATCAGCTGCCGGTACTCCGCCGGGCTGTCCCGCTTGCTGATGAGTGTGGGCATGAAAGTGCGGATGAAGAGGCTGTCCCGCTCTGCCACTTCGCCCGGTGCTATTGGGGATCCGGCGGCATACCACTTCACCTTACCCGCCGAGGTGCGGGTGGGGAAGAGGTAGAGGGTCTCTCCCATGCGGATGCTGAAAGCAAGCTCCACCGCCTCCCTCACAGCGACAGCCTGCCGTGTGGCGGGGGAGTCGTCCCCCTCGTCGTACGCCTTGAGGTAAGGCTGGAGGAGATAGCCCCGCTCTCGGGAGAAGAGGTCGGTCAGCGCCACCCGCCCCGCGAGATGGGCCTGCTCTCTCAGCTCGCGCCCCTTGATCCGGATCAGTGGCTCTCTCTTGCAGCTGTCGAAGTCGGTCACCCAGCGCCGGAGTAGCTCTCTGTGCCCTCGGGCAGATCCGGTGGTCTTGAGGGCAATGTCACGCGACAGTGTGGAGAGCGGCACGACCCGCCCCCGGTAGTAGACTGCCGGCTCCTCGGCATGCGCTTCCGTGGCGACGAGAGGGAAGAGGAGGATGAGGGGCAGCAGGGTGCGCCTCAGCAGCCGTCGGAAGCGCCCCTCTCTCTGCAGCATCAGCATCAGGAAGGCGAGGATCAGGAGGACGAAGCCGGCGTAGACGAGATACATCCCGAGGGGATCGTAGGTGACGAGGAGGGAGACCTCGTCACTCTCCTCGGAGAGCGCATGGAGGAAGAAGCGGTAGCCCCGGTGGCGCAGGATCTTATTCATCGAGAGCCTGTGGGCTGCCCCCTCCACCTCGACGACGGCGTAGTAGTCGGAGGGAAAGGCTCCCCCCTCATCGG
>CAMXXM010000145.1 GCA_947253195.1 uncultured Porphyromonas sp. | reverse complement strand
TACACCCATAAGGTTTCGTCGGCAGCGTCAGATGTGTATAAGAGACAGGTATACGCGATGCTATTTTGAGATCACAGGAACCGAATGTTCCTCAGACCAAGCAGGCCATATTTAACGAGATCGATCAGCTTATCGAGCTAATAACTCAGTAGCCAAATCAGCCAATGCGTATCAAAAGGAAAGAAAGGATAGCAGGCGTACCTATGCTGAAGGTACGTGACTTCTTCAACCACCTGAAAAGCGCTAACTATGGCACCTTCACTCGCGAACATCTGTGTGACTATCTCCACCTTAGTGGAGGAGTGGGTGATCTGCTCATAAAAGGGCTGCAAGAGCGAAAGTTCGTAGAGGAAAAAGAGGACGACTACTCGCTAACTCTACATGGTGCCGCCCTTAGTATAGCTCGCTGTGTGCCTCCGATACACAAGGAGAAGGCCGATAGACTACTCGCTGACTTTATGGATCGTGTCCGAGAGGTCAATGAAAGCGATGATTACTTGTATAGGGTGAGTGGCGTATGGCTCTTCGGTAGCTATATTGATGATAATGCGACCGACTATGGCGATATTGACATTGCCGTGGAACTATCGAGAAAGATTGAGGACTCCAGTGAACATATGAGACTAAATCAGGAAGCCGTTATGGAAGCCGCTGAAAGAAGAAAACGGTTTTCTACTATCTTTGATCAGCTGGACTATACGAGAAGATTAGTGCTACTCAAACTGAAAAATAGAAATCAATACATCAGTTTGCATACAACTTCAGACGGCATTCTTGAGTTGACTAAGACAATACGAATTTATCCATAAGTTTACACACTGACATCTATATACATCTATCATACAATGAGCGTTTTTAGTGGCAAAACCCTCCTGATCACAGGAGGTACAGGTTCGTTCGGGAGTGCTGTCCTGCGGCGCTTCCTGGACACAGACATCAAGGAGATCCGTATCTTCTCACGTGATGAGAAGAAGCAGGATGATATGCGTCACCGCTATCAGACGGATAAGATCAAGTACTACATCGGAGATGTAAGAGAGAGAGAGTCCGTAGATGGTGCAATGACCGGTGTGGACTACGTCTTCAATGCTGCGGCACTTAAGGAAGTGCCCAGCTGCGAATTTTTCCCCATGGAGGCGGTCAAGACCAATATCTTCGGCACCCATAATGTCATTGAGTCCGCAGTGGCTCATGGAGTCAAGAGCGTGGTCGTACTCTCTACAGATAAGGCTGCCTACCCTATCAATGCGATGGGTATGACGAAGGCGCTGGACGAGAAAGTGGCTATCGCTAAGGGGCGATCCCTTGGTGCTGATGCTGCCACCACCATCTGCTGTACCAGATATGGTAATGTTATGGGGAGCCGTGGGTCGGTGATCCCTCTCTGGGTAGATCAGATCAAGCACGGCAAGCCAATCACCATCACGGATCCCAATATGACCCGCTTTATGATGACGCTGGATAATGCTGTCGACCTTGTGGTCTTCGCCTTCCAGCATGCGTCTAATGGAGATCTCTTCGTCCAAAAAGCTCCAGCCGCCACCCTGGAGGTGCTTGCACAGGCTCTGATAGAGCTCTATGGGACTATTGACAGCTCCTACAAGGAGACTGATGTCAAGATCATCGGTACTCGCCACGGGGAGAAACTCTATGAGACTTTGGTGACCCACGAGGAGATGGCACGAGCCATTGATATGGGTAACTACTATCGGATACCGAGTGACACAAGGGATCTAAACTATGATAAGTACTTCACTGAGGGAGATCAGGATATCTCAAGAATCAATGACTATCACTCACACAACACTGAGAGACTGTCTGTTGAGGAGATGAAGGAGTTGCTGAAGAAACTTCGCTTTGTCAGAGTGGACCTCGGTCTAGAGGGAGCTGTCAGGAGTACTGAGATCGCAAGTGAGTAATCTCTCTGAGGAAATGAAGGTATTAGTAACTGGAGCCAAGGGCTTTGTGGGGAGAAATCTCTGCGAAGAACTGAAGAACATAAGGGATGGTAAGGCTCGCCACTATGGTGGTCTGTCTGTGGAGCAGGTCTATGAGTATGATATAGACTCGACTCTCGAAGAACTGGATAGGTACTGCTCCAACGCAGACTTTGTCTTTAATCTCGCCGGGGTCAATCGCCCTAAGGACGAGCGGGAATTTATGGAGGGAAACTTCGGCTTCGCCTCTACGCTCTTGGATACCCTGAAGGATCATGATAATCACTGTCCGGTGATGCTTAGCAGCTCTATACAGGCGACCCTTATGGGACGCTATGCAGAGAGCGACTATGGGCGATCCAAGAAGGCCGGCGAGGAGCTGTTCTTTGACTACGGCAAAGAGACCGGCTCGGAGGTGCTCGTCTATCGATTTCCTAACCTCTTTGGGAAGTGGTGTCGCCCCAATTATAATTCGGTGGTAGCAACATTCTGTCACAATATGGCGCAGGACCTGCCTATTCAGGTCAACGATCCCACCACGGAGCTCGAGCTGCTCTACATTGATGACTTAGTCTCGGAGATGATCGAGGCGATGCAGGGGAGACCTCACCGCTGCGATTACGATGGCTTGACTCCCGTTGCTTCTCCTAAAGGGTGCTACTGCTACTGCCCCACCACCTATCGTGCCACTCTTGGCGAGGTAGTGGAACTGCTGGAGCGCTTCCGTGACCTGCCAAAGACACTCATGATCCCGAGCATCCCGGAGGGGTCCTTTGCGAAGAAGCTCTTCAGTACTTACTTAAGCTACCTCCCGAGAGAGAAAGCTATCTATGATCTGAGTATGAATACGGATCATCGTGGAAGCTTCACCGAACTGATCCGCACACCTACAACGGGTCAGGTAAGCATCAATATCAGTAAGCCCGGGATCACTAAGGGTGAGCACTGGCACCACTCAAAGTGGGAGCTCTTCATCGTCGTGAAGGGGCATGCCCTGATACAAGAGCGTAAGATTGGCACGGATGAGCTGATCGAGTACGAGGTGTCCGGGGATCACATTCAGTCGGTCTATATGCTTCCCGGATATACCCACAATATCATCAATCTCTCAGAGACGGAGGATCTTGTGACTGTGATGTGGGCTAATGAACTATTTAATCCTGACTTACCTGATACCTTTGCTGAGCCGGTAGACCCCAAGAACTAACTGAGACTATGAAAAACGACTATTCAGACACTCGCTTCAAGGATAATGGGAAGCTCAAGTTGCTTATCATTGTAGGTACACGCCCCGAGATCATACGCCTCTCTGCGGTGATCGCCAAGTGTAGGATCTACTTTGACGTGCTTCTGGCCCACACCGGGCAGAATTACGACTACAATCTCAATGGAATCTTCTTCCGTGATCTCAATCTTGCCGAGCCTGAGGTCTATATGGAGGCTGTGGGAGATGACTTGGGGTCAACCATAGGGAACATTATTGATGCCTCCTACAAATTGATGTCTGCTACTAAGCCGGATGCTGTCTTAGTGCTGGGAGACACCAATAGTTGCCTGAGCGTCATACCGGCGAAGCGGTTGCATATCCCTATCTTCCATATGGAGGCGGGGAATAGGTGTAAGGATGAGAATCTGCCTGAGGAGACAAATCGACGCATAGTAGACATAATCTCTGATGTCAATATGGCTTATAGTGAGCAGGCAAGAATCTATCTACATGACTGTGGACTCCCTAAGGAACGTACCTACGTCACAGGGTCTCCTATGGCCGAGGTGCTTCGTGCCAATCTATCGGAGATAGAGAGCTCAGACGTACATCAGAGACTCGGACTCAACAAGGGTAGGTATATCCTCCTGAGCGCACATCGAGAGGAGAATATCGATAGCGAAAAGAACTTCCTAAGTCTCTTCTCCGCCATCAATAAAATGGCGGAGAAGTACGATATGCCCATCCTCTACTCCTGCCACCCCCGCTCACGGAAGAGACTGGAAGCCTCCGGCTTCAAGCTCGATACTCGTGTCATAGCACATGAGCCACTGGGCTTCCATGACTATAACTGCCTTCAGATGAACGCATTTGCAGTAGTGTCGGATAGTGGCACACTCCCAGAGGAAAGCTCCTTTTTCCTCAGTGTGGGTCACCCCTTCCCCGCCATCTGCATACGCACCTCAACGGAGCGGCCTGAGGCGCTTGACAAGGGGTGCTTCATCATAGCCGGCATAGATACAAAGAGCCTACTACAGGCGGTAGATGTGGCCGTGGAAATGAATCGGAATGGTCACCAAGGGATTCCTGTGCCCACCTATGTGGATGAGAATGTGTCGGATAAGGTAGTGAAAATCATCCAGAGCTATACCGGCATAGTGGATCGAATGGTATGGCGCAAGTTTTAAGCCGTGAACATCTTATTCTTCTCCACAGCCCGCATTGATATTGAGGATCGGAGCTCGCTCTATGGCGGACTCCTACGCTTCTTTATCGAGAACGGGCATAAAGTCTGTGCGGTCTCTCCCATTGAGCGTAAGA
>CAMXXM010000144.1 GCA_947253195.1 uncultured Porphyromonas sp. | reverse complement strand
CTACACCCATAAGGTTTCGTCGGCAGCGTCAGATGTGTATAAGAGACAGGTCGGCCAGACCGTCATGAGCGGCGAGAATGCGGTGCCTGAGGTCGGCAACACTCTGCCTCTGGGCAAGATCCCCGTCGGTACGGTGATCCACAATATCGAGCTTCGTCCCGGTCAGGGAGCCAAGATGGTCCGCAGTGCGGGCAACTTCGCACAGCTCACCTCTCGCGAGGATACCTACGTGGTGATCTCACTGCCGAGCGGTGAGACCCGCCGCATCCTCTCCGCCTGCCGCGCCACCATCGGTAGCGTCAGCAACGGTGAGCACTCCCTCGAGGAGAGCGGTAAGGCCGGTCGCAGCCGCTGGCTCGGTCGCCGCCCCCACAACCGAGGCGTCGTGATGAACCCTGTAGACCACCCGATGGGTGGTGGTGAGGGTCGCGCCTCCGGTGGTCACCCGAGAAGCCGCAAGGGCCTCTACTCTAAGGGTCTTAAGACTCGTCGTCCTAAGAAGCAGTCCTCCAAGTACATTATCGAGCGTCGTCAATCCAAGCGTAATAGCAAGGGTACGAAGTAAGCCTCTTTTTACCAAGACAAAAATAGAGAATACAGAATATGAGCCGTTCACTTAAGAAAGGACCGTATATCAGCGTGAAGCTCGAGAAGCGTATCTTGGAGATGAATGAGAAGAACGAGAAGAATGTCATCAAGACGTGGAGTCGTGCTTCGATGATCTCTCCCGACTTCGTCGGTCATACGATCGCTGTACATAACGGACATAAGTTTATCCCCGTATTCGTCACTGAGAATATGGTGGGTCACAAGTTGGGCGAATTTGCACCTACCCGTACCTTCAAGGGTCACACCGGTAACCGCAAATCCTAAGGCCGGTAATCGAAATCATATAGAATAGAACTATGGGTAATCGAAAGAAAGAATCTGCTAAGGCCCGCAAGGACGCTCAGCAGTCACTATACTTTGCCAGCCTGACCAATATCGCCTCCTCTCCCCGTAAGATGCGCCTCGTGATCGACATGGTCCGTGGCATGGAGGTCAATAGGGCACTGGCTGTCCTCAGATACTCTAATAAGCGCGCCTCCGAGGTCGTCGGCCGCACCCTCAAGAGTGCTGTCGCCAACTGGGAGCAGAAGAATGAGCAGCACGCCGACGAGGGGCAGCTCTACATCAGCAAGATCTACGTCGACGAGGCTCCTACGCTCAAGAGGATGCGCGCCCGCGCTCAGGGCCGTGGCAATCGCGTCCGCAAGAGAAGAAGCAATCTGACGATCTATGTCGATGCACGTGATAACGCTATTAACGAGTAAACTTCCATGGGACAAAAGACTAATCCAATAAGCAATCGCCTCGGTATCATCCGTGGCTGGGACAGCTCGTGGTTTGGCAAGAAGGCTAACGTCGCTGAGACAATCTACGAGGATCACAAGCTCCGCACCTACCTCAATACCCGACTGACCGACAGCGGCGTAGCCCGCATCGTCATCGAGCGTACCCTCAAGCTGATCACCATCACCATCTGCACCGCACGTCCCGGACGTATCATCGGCCCCGGCGGCAGCGAGGTGGATAAGCTCAAGGAAGAGCTCAAGAAGATCACCGACAAGGAGGTCCAGATCAATATCTTCGAGGTACGTCGCCCCGACATGGAGGCTGCTATCGTCGCCGACAGCATCGCCCGCCAGATCGAGGGTCGCGTCAATTACCGCCGTGCCGCCCGCAACGCCATCGGTAACGCCATGCGTGCCGGTGCTGAGGGCGTCAAGGTGCTCCTCAACGGCCGTCTCAATAACGCTGAGATGGCACGTAGCGAGACTTTCAAGGAGGGTCGCATCCCGCTCCACACCTTCCGTGCCGATATCGACTACGCGATGGAGACTGCTCACACCAAGGTGGGTGCCATCGGTGTCAAGGTATGGATCTGCCGTGGCGAGGTCTATGGCAAGAAGGATCTGACGCTCGACTTCAGCCAGCCCCGTAATGAGGCTGGTCGCGGTGGACGTAACGATCGCGGAGGACGCAATGATCGCGGAGGACGTCGCGGCGGTGCCCGTGGTGGTCGTCGCGGTGGTCGCGGTGGTCGCCGCAGCAACGGCGGCAGGACCGAGGGCGGAGCACAGGAATAAGAGTGGCTCCCATGCAGTGGAGCAGACAGCCCCTCGACGGTTGCCACAGGCAGGCAGAGAGCGCATAAGTCAGCCGCTGCACCCCAAGTTATTTTATCAAGAATTGGCTAGATAATACAGCATAATGTTACAACCCAAGAAGACCAAGTTCCGGAGAGTCCATAAGGGTAAGATGAAGGGCAACGCTCATCGTGGTACCCAGCTCGCCTTCGGAAGTTTCGGATTGAAAGCCATGGGGACCACTTGGCTCACCGGTCGTCAGATCGAGGCCGCTCGTATCGCCCTCACCCGCTATATGGAGCGTAAGGGACAGGTATGGCTCAGGATATTCCCCGACAAGCCCATCACCAAGAAGCCTCTGGACGTACGTATGGGTAAGGGTATGGGAGATCCCGTCGGCTTTGTCGCTCCCATCACGCCCGGTCGCATCATCTTCGAGATCGATGGCGTCAGCTACGACATCGCCAAGGAGGCTCTTCGCCTCGCAGCGCAGAAGCTCCCCATCGACACCAAGTTCATCGTCCGCAGGGACTTTGAGAAGTAATCACTCAGAGCATAGAATAGTAGTATGAAAAATCAAGAGATTAGAGAGCTCACTATCCAGGATCTGAGAGAGCACGTCAAGCAGGAGTCTGCCAAGCTCGGCCAGCTGCGCATGCAGCACAGCGTCACTCCTCTCGATCGTCCCACAGAGATCACCAATCAGCGCCGACTCGTCGCTCGTCTCCGGACGATCCTCCACGAGAAGGAAATCAATGAATCCCTTAAGAATTAAGTGCGGTCATGGAAGAAGTAAAAGAGACAAGCAGAAACCTGCGCAAGGTTAGACAGGGTGTCGTCGTCAGTGACAAGATGGATAAGACCATCGTCGTCGCCGTACGGTGGAAGGAGAAGCACCCTCTGTATGGTAAGTTCATCGCCAAGACGAAGAAGTACCACGCACATGATGAGGCCAATGAGTGCCACGAGGGTGATACCGTACGCATCATGGAGACCCGCCCTCTGTCTAAGAGCAAGCGCTGGAGAGTCATCGACATCGTCGAGAGAGCGAAGTAATCGACCGACTAACCACCACAAGACAATTTTAGGACAGAGTTATGATACAGCAAGAATCCAGACTGACAGTTACCGATAACAGCGGTGCCCGTGAGGCCCTCTGTATCCGTGTGCTCGGTGGTACCCACCGTCGGTACGCCTCCGTAGGCGACACCATCGTGGTCACCGTCAAGAGCGTGATCCCCTCCTCCGACATGAAGAAGGGAACCGTCAGCAAGGCCGTCATCGTACGTACCAAGAAGGAGATCCGCCGCGAGGACGGCTCCTACATCCGCTTCGACGACAACGCCTGCGTACTCCTCTCTCCCTCAGGTGAGCTGAGAGGGACCCGTATCTTTGGCCCCGTGGCTCGTGAGATACGTGCCGTGAATATGAAGATCGTTTCTCTAGCGCCTGAGGTGCTCTAAGCACCTTGCGCGACCGAGGGCACACCCCGGTGAGACCAAGCATCCTATAGAGAAATAAGAGAATATCATGAGAAAGTTACACATAAAGAAGGGCGACATCGTCTTCGTCAACTCCGGCGAGGACAAGGGCTCGAAAGGTCGCGTCCTGGAGGTCAATCCCTCCAAGGAGACGGCCATCGTCGAGGGCGTTAATTTCATCACACGCCGCACCAAGCCTAATGCCAAAAACCCCCAGGGGGGTATGGTCAAGAGAGAGGCTCCGGTGCACATCTCTAAGCTCAATCCTGTCGACCCCGACACTCAGAAGCCTACCCGTATCCATCGTCAGAAGGACGACAATGGACGCTCTCAGCGCGTCGCTAAGTCGGGCAAGGTCCTGGACTAATATAGATAGAGATTACTATGTCGATCGCTAAGAATATCAAGGAAGACTACAAGGAGCGGATCATCCCCGCGATGATGAAGGAATTTGGGTACACCTCCACCATGCAGGTGCCCCATCTCGTCAAGATCGTCATCAGCCGCGGACTCGGAGACGAGCACGAGGATAAGAAGCTCATCGAGATCGCAGCCAATGAGCTGGCGATGATCACCGGCCAGAAGGCTGTCATCACCCGATCCAAGAAGGACATCTCCAACTTCAAGCTCCGTAAGGGTATGCCCATCGGTGCCATGGTGACCCTCCGTCGCGGACAGATGTACGACTTCCTCGACCGCCTGATCAATATCGCCCTCCCGCGTATCCGTGACTTCAAGGGCCTCGAGACCCGCATGGATGGTCGTGGCAATTACACCTTCGGTGTCGATGAGCAGATCATCTTCCCGGAGATCGTTCTGGACACCGTCCCGAAGATCCTCGGTATGAATATCACCATTGTCACCTCCGCAGAG
>CAMXXM010000143.1 GCA_947253195.1 uncultured Porphyromonas sp. | reverse complement strand
AGCTGGGGAGCGGCATCCAGATCGCCATGCAGGACCTCGACATACGGGGTGCAGGAAATCTCCTCGGCTCAGAGCAGTCCGGCTTCATCGCCGACCTCGGGTACGAGACCTACAAGCAGGTGCTGGAGGAGGCTGTGAGGGAGCTTAAGGATGAGGAGTTTGCCGACCTCTTCCCGGCAGATGAGGAGCCTGTGGAGCAGGCAGAGAGCCCTGCCCCCTCCGACAAGAAGGGACACCGCCGGTCGTATGTTACCGACACCTCCATCGACACCGATGTGGCGGCCTACTTCCCTCAGACTTATGTCCCGGGGGACGAGGAGCGGATGCGTCTCTACCGGGAGCTGGATAGCATCCAGAGGAAGAGGGATCTCCTCGACTTCTACGACCGTATGGTGGATCGCTTCGGTCCGATGCCGCGCGAGGGGGAGGAGCTGCTCCATGTGGTGGAGCTGCGACTCCTGGCGATGCGGTGTGGCGTGGAGCGGGTGCTGCTGAAGCGCGGACTGCTCAAGCTGACCCTCGTCCGCGACCTCCACAGCCCCTACTACAGGAGTCCGCTCTTCTCCCACATCCTCCAGGCGGCGGCTCAGTGGGGCGAGGAGCTGCGATTTAAGGAGGAGAAGGGCGACCGCAGTATCTCTGTCCGTGGCGTGGAGACGCTCAGGCAGGCGACGACGATCCTCGAGCGACTCTCAGGACTCACAGCTTAGAATATATAATGAGAACTATCCTCTTAGTCGGACTGGGCAGCATGCTGGGCGGCATCCTCCGCTACGGCATCGGGTTGCTCCCTCTGCCGACACTCTTACATGGCTTCCCGCTCTGGACGCTCGTGATCAACCTCCTCGGCTGCTTCCTCATCGGGCTGCTGACCGCCCTTGCGGAGACGACTTCGCTCGATGCGGCGATCGTCCGGGGGCTTACCGTGGGGCTCTGTGGCGGCTTCACCACTTTCTCCACCTTCACCAAGGAGTGCTTACTCCTCAGGGAGAGCGGTGCCTATAGCCTGATGGCGCTCTACATCCTCCTCAGCGTCGCTCTCGGTATCGCTGCCGTCTACGCCGGTCGTGCGGTGATCAAGTAAGCACTTCACACAAAAAGAGAGACGCACCACCCTCGCCGGATGGTGCGTCTCTCCTTGTGTGGCGGCTCCTGTCTCTTGATCAGAAGAGGACAGCAGCTTGGATGACGAAGCTATTGGTCTTGGCATTGAAGACATCCTTCGTCGTCTGATTGAGGCTCGTAAACTTGTAGTCGTCTGACAGCGTGGCGTTGTAGAGTGCAGCGATCTGCAGCATCTTCAGCACCCGCACGCCGAGACCGACATTGACACCGACGGACGCTTTCTTTGCCTCGGCCTCCCGCAGGTTCTTCAGATCCTTCAGATCCTCGAGGTTGTTGCTGAGCATGAAATTGAATTGCGGTCCGGCGATGACCATAACGTCTGCCCCGGGCAGGCTGACTAAGTCATACTTCGCATTCACGGGCATGATGATGTAATTGGTCTTCAGGATGTCCTTCGCCTTTGTTTCCTCTATGGTCATTCCCACTTTCTTCTGAGAGAAGAGCAGAGAGGCATCGACGGAGAAGCGGAGGGGCAGCTTCAGCTCGACGGTAGGACCGACGTGGAAGCCGGTGTAGTAGTCGGACTTGAATTGCTCCGACGTGGTGGGGAACTTGGAGAAGTCGGCACCGGCGCGAAGTCCCCAGTGAAACTGTGCCTCAGCGTTGCCGATTGCGGTCATGCCAAGGATGACTCCGAGGCAGAGGATCAGCGTGTGCTTGATACTGTTCATGATGATTTTCTGTTTAATTAAAAAGATTATTAGACGTATCCCTTGCCCTCGTGGTGGATCAGCTCGAGGAACTCGGATCGGGTGCTCTGCCGCTCAAAGGCACCGCAGAAGTCGCTCGTCGTCGTGATCGCATTTTGCTTCTGTACGCCCCGCATCTGCATGCAGAGGTGACGCGCCTCGATCACCACCATCACACCGAGGGGGTGGAGTGCCTCCTCGATGCAGTCCTTGATCTGTCTTGTGAGCCGCTCCTGCACCTGCAGGCGACGGGAGAAGATGTCCACGATGCGGGCAAGCTTGCTCAGCCCGGTGATGTGGCCGTTGGGTATGTAGGCGATGTGTACCTTACCGAAGAATGGGAGCATATGATGCTCGCAGAGGGAGTAAAACTCGATATCCTTCACGATCACCATCTGGCTGTAGTCGTCCTCAAATGTGGCGGCACGGAGCACCGCCTTGGGGTCCTGATGGTAGCCTCGGGTGAGTGCCTGAAGCGCCTTTGCGACGCGTATCGGCGTCTCCCGAAGACCATCGCAGTCAGCGTCCTCGCCAAGCTCGGTGAGGATCTGACGGGAAAGGACTGCCAGTCGGTCGGTCCGCTCCTTCATTTCCTGCGGATCAATCTCCTCGGTGAAGTAGGGGTTGTCGTGACGTGAGGTCATAGTGATGGGATTGGTCAGTCGTTAGAGTGGTACCTTGATCTTGGACGGCACCACATACATCTCTCGGGCAATGGCGGGGAAGCGCCCCTTAAGGCGGGCGATGAAGTCTGTTGCCTCTTCGCGAGTGACGAAACTGCCTGTCCGGACACTCCAGAAGGGTGCCTTGTAGAGCACATCGGTCTCGATCTCCGGGAAGGCATCCTCAAGCTGCCGCGCTCGGTAGGAGGCGGTGCTGCGGGCGTTAGCGTCGCTGCTGCTGAATACCTGGATCCGGTAGCCGCTCTGATAGACGTATCCTGCCTGGAGGTCCTCCTTGGTGATCAGCAGGGGACGATTGTGCACAAGCGCCGCAATGTCGGACGACTGCGTGATGAAGACCTTCCCCTCGCCCTCCTTGATGAGTGCCAGCTCGTCAAAGATACTGCGTACCGTGAGCGAGTCGGTGACCGATTCCTGCGCACGCAGGGACGAGGCGGTCATCAGCAGGGCGATGATTGTCAGCCCGATGGTATGGTAAGATCTTAGTCTCATGGTGGACACAAAGGTAGCAATTTTTGACACTATTTGCTCAGGTCCCTCCTGCGGAAGAAGTCTCGGGTCGCTTTCTCGTCCTCAAGCAGCTGCTCCCTCAGCTCCCCGAGGCTGTCAAAGCGCCGGTCGTCCCTGAGGTGGAGGAGGAAAGAGATCTCCACGTGATCCCCGTAGAGGTCACCGCTAAAGTCGAGGAGAAAGGCCTCGATCCTGTAGTCTCTGTCATCGGCACTGATCGTCGGGGCGGTGCCGTAGTAGGCCATCGCCGGGTAGGTGACCCCGTCCAGCAGTACCTCCGCTACCAGCACCGCATCCCTCGGGATCAGCGGTGCCGCTCCCTCGGGGACGATATTTGCTGTGGGGAAGCCCATCTGTCGCCCGATCTGCCGTCCCTCGGCGACATAGCCGCAGAGGCTGTAGGGGTGCCCCAGCAACGACTCCGCCTCGGGGATGAGTCCCTCGGCGAGGAGCTCCCGGATGCGGCTGCTGCTCACCTCCTCGCCTCCCGGACTCACCGGTGCCACACGCTCCACAGGCACGCCGAGTGCTGCCATCTTCTTGTCAAAGAGGTCAAAGGGGATCCCGGAGGTGTCGCACCCAAATCGGCTGTCGTACCCCAGCACCATCCGCTGCAGTCCGATCTCCCTAAGTGCCCCGATGAAGTCGCTCATTGAGAGGGCGGCCAGCTCAGGGGTAAAGGGAAGGAGCAGGATCGCATCCGCTCCGAGGGGAGCGAGGTAGCGGATCTTCTCGGTAGTGCCGGTGATCAGCGGTGGAGTGCTCTTGCGGAGCACCTCGGAGGGATGCCCGTCAAAGGTGATCACCACGGAGGCGACACCCCCTCTCTCTGCCTCGCGGACGGTCCGCTCGATCACCGCTCGATGTCCCACGTGGACTCCGTCAAAGGAGCCGACCGTGGCGACAAAAGGACATCCCTCCAGCGCTTCACTCAGCTCACGGAGCGAGAGGAGGGTAGGGGTCAGTGCCTGATCCATAGTGAGGGGTCGAGCTTGGTGGTCTCCTTCCATAGCTGGAAGTGGAGCTTCGTCGCGCCGCCCACGTCGGGGTCGGAGTAGACCTTGCCGAGTGCCTGCCCCGTGGAGACCTTATCTCCCGTCTTGACAAAGACCTCCGTCAGGTTGCTGTAGACGGTGAGGTAGTTGCCGTGGCGGATGATGATGCTGTTGTTGAAGCCCTCGAGGGTGAAGATGCGGGTCACCACGCCGTCGAAGACGGAGAGTGCCCGTGCTCCTGCGGCACCCTGCAGATCGATGCCGTTATTATTCAGCTCGACATACTGCATCCCGGCGATCTTCTGCTGGCCGAAGCGGGAGACCACGCGGCTCGGACCGGAGATCGGGCTGGGGAGCTTTCCCCGATTGTCGGCAAAGTTTTTCGACAGCTTGATCTCCTTCTCCGTCATCGCATAGCCGCCCTTGGTGGTAGCACGACGGCGGCCGGTCTTGCTCCCCTGCTTGGCCCTCTGCGCCTCCAGCT
>CAMXXM010000142.1 GCA_947253195.1 uncultured Porphyromonas sp. | reverse complement strand
GATGTGTATAAGAGACAGGTCCGGCTGCAGGCTCTTCACCAGCCGGTAGAGCTCTTGGCTCTGATCGGGCGTCAGCGAGCCCATGTCAAACCAGAGCTCGTCCACCGACCCATACTTGGTCAGCAGTTCACGCACCTGCCGCTTATTGTACTCGTGATGTGCCGGTGTGACCGGGTCGGCATTGTGCGATGAGTAAGGTACCGCACCCGGGAAGTGCCAGTCTATGAGGGAGAAATAGAGACCGAAGTGCAGTCCCGCCCTATGGCACGCCTCCGCCATCTCACCCACCAGATCTCGTCGGCAGCGGGGCGCACGGGCGGAGGAGAAGTCGGTCGTAGCCGTATCCCAGAGGCAGAACCCCTCGTGGTGCTTCGCCGTCAGCACGACACTCCGCATACCCGCCCTCCTCGCCAGTGCGGCTATCGAGTCAGCATCGAAGTCCGACGCCGTGAAGTCCCGAGCAGAAGCCTCGTAGACATCCATATAGTGCACCCCGAAGGAGAAGATCTGCTCCGAGTAGCCCTCCCTAACCGGCACTCCATCATAAATCCCACCATAGGTAGAGTAAAGTCCATAGTGGATAAAGAGCGAGAACTTATCCCCCAGCCAGTCGGCTCTCACGGGCAGCACGACGAGGGTCAGGAGTATGGAGAGCAGCATACGCTTCATGGCAGTCATCATCTCAAGTGGATACAAAGTGGTAGAGAGCAAAGATAGCTTTTTTGCCCCCACCCGCGGCAGAAGGAAACGCGCCAACACATCAGGACAGCGAAGTGATGCGCTCAGACTAATATCGGTATTAGTTTCGTCGGTCTGCCGGAGGGGTATGCACAAAGATCGTCAGAAGAGGTTTTTCGTAAGTGAAGCACCTGCGTGCGCAGGGAGGTCAGGTGACAGCCCTCTCCGATCGCAGGGGGTAGTCCGGATGCGTTTACCCGGAGGTCGGCAGGGGTGCTTTTGTGATTGGGCGGAATTAGGGCTAAATTTGTGGGCATATTATGCTGAGTATCCTGTGCCGTGTACCATCGACCTCAGACGAGGATGACACCAAGCGACACATATATATATTGAGAGAAAAAGAATGATCGTATCGTACAACTTGCTCAAGAAGTATGTCGACCATGACCTCACTGCTGAGGAGGTCAGCGACATCCTGACATCAACCGGTCTGGAGTCAGACGGTGTGGAGACGCGTGAGTCGATCCGTGGCGGACTGCGTGGTCTCGTCATCGGGAAGGTCCTCACCTGTGTCCCGCACCCCAACTCTGACCACCTCCACATCACCACGGTGGATCTCGGTAGCAAGCACAGCCCGGACGGACCTCTGCAGATCGTCTGCGGGGCGCCCAACGTTGCTGCCGGACAGACCGTCGTGGTAGCCACCATAGGCTGCACACTCTACGATGGAGAGGAGTCCTTTACGATCAAGAAGGGCCGCATGCGTGGGGAGGACTCTTTCGGTATGATCTGCGCAGAGGATGAGATCGGGCTCGGCACCTCACACGATGGGATTATGGTGCTGCCGGACGACATCCCCGCCGGGACCGAGGCGGCCGACTACTTCGGCGTGCACTCTGATCAGGTGATCACGATCGACATCACACCCAATCGCGTCGACGGCACCTCCCTCTATGGTGTCGCCCGCGACCTCTACGCTTACCTCCGCTCACGCGGACTCAGGACAGCGCTCCATAAGCCTGAGGTGAGTGAGATAAAGGGAGAGAGGCACCCCGTGAGCCTCCATATCGACACCCCGGAGGCTGCCCCGCGCTATGCGGGAGTGGTGGTTCGCGGTCTGAAGGTCGGGCCATCACCCAAGTGGCTTCGCGAGGCGCTTGAGACGATGGGTATCCACCCGGTAAATAACGTAGTCGATGCCGCCAACTTTGTCCTCATGGAGATCGGACAGCCGCTTCACACCTTTGACCTCGATAAGGTCAAGGGGGGCGAGGTACACGTCCGGCTCGCCAAGGCGGGCGAGAAGCTCACCGCGCTGGACGGCAAGGAGTACGAGCTGATGGAGAGAGATCTGGTGATCGCCGACGCCGCCGACCCGATCTGCATCGCCGGCGTGATCGGTGGGAAGGACTCCGGCATCACCGAGGAGACGACCAATATGTTCCTCGAGTGTGCCACCTTCCACCCCACCTACGTCCGCAAGACAGCCCGTCGGCATGGGCTCAATACAGATGCCTCCTTCCGCTACGAGAGAGGGCTGGACCCCAATGAGATCCCCTACGCTCTCCGGCGTGCCGTCGACCTGATCACCGAGGTGGCAGGGGGCGAGGTGGCGAGTGCCGTCTACGACGAGTACCCCAATCCCGTGGGACCTTATACGATCGACCTCTCCTGGAAGCGCCTCTATGGTCTGATTGGCTTTGAGATCGACAAGGCTCAGGTGCGCAATATCCTTGAGTCACTCCTGATCACCATTACCGGTGAGGACGAGGAGAGGATCCACGTGGAGGTACCCCGCTACCGATACGATGTGACACACGATGTGGACCTGATCGAGGAGATCCTCCGCATCTATGGGTACAATACCTACCAGGCACCGGACCGGCGACTGACGCTGACGATGGGCGCCCCCTCCTACCAGGATCAGAGCGTCCGCTACCAGCAGGTGATCAGCGAGCAATTAGTGGGAGCGGGATTCTTCGAGATCCTCAATAACTCCCTCTCCAAGGAGTCCTACTACAGCGACGAGAAGAGCTCCAAGCAAGCGGTGAGGGTGATCAATCCCCTCTCCGCCGATCTCTCCACGCTTCGTCAGACATTGGTTCACGGCGGACTGGAGTCGATCGAGCGAAATCTCAATCGCAAGGCGACAAATATCCGCTTCTTCGAGTTTGGCAACACATACACCCGCGTCGACGAGAGGGAAGAAAATCCGCTGCGAGGTTTCCACGAGAGCTTCCGTCTCGGACTCTGGATGACCGGGGATACCGATACCGGCAACTGGATCACCCCCGAGCGGGAGATCTCGGTCTATGAGCTCAAGGGAGTCCTTGAGCAGATCCTGACCCGCATGGGCGTGAACGCCGGGGAGATCAGCAGCGAACAGAGGGAGGACGATCCACTCTTCGAGAAGTGCCAGGTACTCTCGCTCAAGGGCGGGGAGGTCTTCGCCCGCTGGGGACTCCTCGACCGGGAGATGCTGACGACGATGCATGACATCGACGTGCCGGTCTACTTCGCTGAGATCAAGTGGGACATCCTGCTCCACCGCGTCCTGGGTCGGCTGACCAAGGCGACGAGCATCCCCCGCTTCCCCTCCGTCAAGCGCGACTTCGCACTCCTCGTCGATAAGAGTGTCACCTTTGAGACCATCAAGCAGGCCGCTGAGAAGGCTGAGCCCAAACTGCTGAGGAGCGTCGAGCTCTTCGACGTCTACGAGGATAAGACCCTGCCCGAGGGCAAGCGGTCGTACGCCGTCACCTTTGAGCTCCTCGACCCGGACAAGACGCTGAGCGATAAGGCGATCGAGAAGACAATGCAGAAAATTTTCAATCAAATCGAGCACGCTACCGGAGCGACTCTCCGATAAAACGGTCGACTGAGACTATAGTTACTGACAATAATCATGGGAAGAGCATTTGAGTACAGAAAAGCGCGTAAGATGAAGCGCTGGGGCAATATGGCCCGTACATTTACGAAGCTGGGTAAGGAGATCACCGTGGCGGTCCGCGACGGAGGTCCAGACCCGGACACCAACCCCCGCCTGCGCGTACTCATCCAGACCTCCAAGAAGGAGAATATGCCCAAGGAGAATGTCCAGCGCGCCATCAAGAAAGCGACGGACAAGGATCAGGCAAATTATGAGACCGTCACGTACGAGGGCTATGCTCCGCATGGCATCGCCATATTCGTGGAGACTATGACCGACAATACGACCCGCACGGTGGCCAATCTCAGGAGCTACTTCACCAAGTACGGTGGGAGCCTCGGCGTAAATGGCAGCGTAGAGTTCCTCTTTGACCACAAGGTAGTCTTCACCGTCACTCCCAAGGAGGAGGGCAAGGAGTACGATCCCGAGGAGCTACTCTTGGAGCTCATCGACGCCGGAGCGGAGGATGTCTCCGGCTCGGACGACGGCTACACGGTGACGGGCGACTTTGCCGTCAATGGCACCCTGCAGACAGCACTCGAGGGGATGGGCTTCGAGATCCAGTCGGCAGACTTCATCCGCGACCCCAAGATGACGAAGGAGGTCACTCCCGAGGAGCGCGAGGAGGTCAATACCCTGATCGACAAGATCGAGGACGATGACGATGTACAGAACGTCTTCTCCGACATGGCTGAGGACGACAGTGACGACGAGGAGTAAGTAAGGACGATACCGACGACATCATGAGCGAGGAGGAGATGGACAGAGAGACAGAGGATCGGACGGAGGAGAAAAAGCAGACGATGAGCACAGGACGCGCTGTCAGGATCACGCTGCTAAACCTGCTGGCCATGGTCGTCGTGGGGGCGCTTATCATCGTGGGGGCACTCTATCTC
>CAMXXM010000141.1 GCA_947253195.1 uncultured Porphyromonas sp. | reverse complement strand
AGAGCCTGCAGCCGGACTGTATGGTGAGCGGACGGCTGGGGAATGACTGCGCTGACTTTGCCGTCTTTCCGGACAATGAGACACCTGACTACGCTCCGGACATCCCGTGGCAGACGGCAGCGAGCTTTTTTCCCGAGACATGGGGCTATCGCTCATGGCAGCGGAGGGGCGGCGTGGAGACCAAGGTGCGCGAGAAGCTCTCGGATCTCCTCCGAGTCGTCTGCGGAGGGGGCAAGTATCTCCTTAACATAGGTCCCGACGGAGAGGGTGGGGTAGTTCCCTTTGAGCGCCGGGTGCTGGAGCGTATGGGGAAGTGGCTGAGCACCTATGGCGCAGCGATCTACGGGACGGAGGGGCTGCTCTGCCACGACCTGCTGATGACTCGTCGGGCGGATGGTCGGGAGCTCTACCTCTTTGTCCCCGATGACAGGACGCTGGTCGAGCTGCCGGCACTTACCGCTTCGCCCCTATCTGCTGCGGCTCTTGACGGGTCGGGAGGTGTGGAGCTTACTTCTGTAGGCGGGCATCCCGTCGTGCGCTGCGTCCCTCTTGCCGGTGAGCCTTATCGGGCGATATGTCTCTCCTTTGCCAATCCCGTCTCGCTGCAGTCCCGGTCGGAGACTATCTATGCCTACTCTCTGGCGGACTATTACTCCGGGCTGCGAAGCGTGGTTGGCTATAGGGTTGTAGGTAAAGAGTTGAGGGAGATTTCCTTTCCTCGGGAGTACGAAGGCCGAGAGGTGGAGGTGAATGGGGATCTGCTGACGCTCAAGGGTCAGCCGTATGAGGTCAAGTCTCCGACGGTGCGCCCCGTGGGACCACTATCTTGCCGTTCCGTGGGCGGGCAACTGGGGCGGATGCCGTCGGATGATGGCGTGGTCCCTCAGCCTGTCGAGGGGGCGATCCTGGGGGACACGCTGCTTGGCTCTCCTGATCAGCATAGTGGGCTTCTCCTTGAGCAGGATCTGGCTTGCGATCAGTCAGGCGACCTGAGGGTGGACCTCGTCTATAGCGGGGGCTTCCTCCTCTACCTTGACGACCGATACATAGATGGTGGCTTTGTCAGAGAGGGCGAAGAGAGGATCCCGCTCCTCCTCTCCCTGACGCCGGGACGCCATAGACTGCGGCTCAAGCTCTACAATGGCTTTGGCCCTCGTCCCTACGCCCTCCTTACGCCCATCGACCGGTACGAGATGCAGAGGATGCCCCTTCCCGTCACCGATGAGGTGACGGTCACCCGCCCCCACCGCTTCCCTATCGCTTCGCCGGCTCACCTCTCCGCCTTACGTCTCCGATAGAGAGCCGTGATGAGGTTCGGAACTCGTTTTTGTGGAAATGGGTGAATACCTGTACCTTTGTGATGAGTGGGGGAGGTAGGTATTGGATTTGTACACCATTATATATGAGTAGACAGACAGATAAGATCAGGGCGCTCATCGAGCGAAGGGAGCAGATGCTCCTCGGAGGTGGAGAGGATGCGGTAGAGAAGCAGCACAGCCGCCATAAGCTTACCGCCCGAGAGCGGATCGAGAGACTCTTGGACCCCGGTACGTTTGAGGAGCTGGGGACTTACGTTCGTCACCACAATGCCAACTTTGGAGCTGACAAAAAGGTCTACGATGGGGACTCGGTCGTCACCGGGAGTGGTCTCGTGGATGGTCGTCCGGTCTACGTCTATGCGCAGGACTTCACCGCCTTTGCCGGCACTTGCGGCTACATGCATGCTCGCAAGATCTGTGAGGTGCAGCAGCTGGCGATGAAGGTGGGGGCACCGATCATCGGCATCAACGACTCCGGAGGTGCCCGCATCCAGGAGGGGGTCAATTCGCTTGCCGGCTATGGTGAGCTCTTTGAGAATAACATCCTCGCCTCGGGCGTGGTGCCGCAGATCTCCGGGATCTTCGGTCCCTGTGCCGGTGGGGCGGTCTACTCTCCGGCACTGACCGACTTCAATATCATGGTCTCCGGCACGAGCTACATGTTCCTCACCGGTCCTAAGGTGGTGAAGACGGTGACCAATGAGGAGGTGACCGCCGAGGAGCTCGGTGGAGCGTCCGTCCATACCCGCAAGAGCGGCGTGGCACACTTCGCCGTGGAGAGTGATGAGGAGGGGCTGGAGCTGATGCGCCACCTGCTGAGCTTCCTTCCGTCCAATAATATGGAGGAGGCGCCTCGGGTCGCATCGTCCGATCCTGTAGACCGCGATCTGTCGGTGCTGAATGAGCTAATCCCCGACAACCCCAATACGGCGTACGATATGTACGAGGTGATCGGTCAGGTCGTCGATGGAGGCGAGTTCCTCGAGGTGCAGCGTGACTTTGCCCGCAGCATCATCATCGGCTTTGCCCGCATCGATGGGCGAAGTGTCGGTATTGTCGCCAATCAGCCCGCTGCCGCTGCGGGGGTGTTGGATGTCAATTCGTCCCGCAAGGGCGCCCGCTTCGTCCGCTTCTGTGACGCCTTCAATATCCCGATCGTCAGCCTCGTCGATGTGCCCGGATTTCTCCCCGGCACCGGTCAGGAGTACAATGCCGTGATCACCAATGGCGCCAAGCTCCTCTATGCCTATGGAGAAGCGACAGTCCCCAAGATCACTGTCATCACCCGCAAGGCGTACGGTGGTGCCTACATCGTGATGGGATCGAAGCACCTCCGTGCCGACATCAACCTCGCCTGGCCCTCCGCCGAGATCGCCGTCATGGGTCCTGATGGAGCAGTGGAGATACTCTACGGCAAGGCTCTCCGGGAGGCAGAGGATCCGACTGCGCTCAAGGAGGAGCACATCCGGGAGTATAGGGAGAAATTTGCCAACCCCTACTACGCTGCTTCATACGGATTTATCGACGATGTGATCGTCCCCGATGAGACCCGTAAGCGCATTGCCCGAGCACTCCGAGACCTTCGCAATAAGCGGCAGGAGCTGCCGGCGAAGAAGCACGACAATATCCCCCTCTGATATGGAAAATCAGCACTTTGACCCCTCCATCGAGGCTCTGCTCTCTCTCGGTCGCGCGATCGATGAGGCGCGGGGCGAGGTGGTGGCTGCGATAGCACTGGCGCTGGCCGACTACGGTCGGAGCGTCGAGACCTCTCCGCTCTGCGATGAGGAGAGTGGTGAGCGGCGGTCGGGCTGGTCCGACAAGTCGCTCACGATGCGTCGCCGCCCTTGGTAAGGACATACTACCACACAAGAGATCTATGAAGCAATACCGATATACCATCAATGGTCACCCCTACGAGGTGACGATCCACTCTGCCGACGAGGAGATGGCGGAGGTGGAGGTGAATGGACACCGCTACGGCGTCCGCCTGAGTGATGAGACCGTCTCAGAGCCTGTCAAGCGGATCTCTAAGCGGATCACTAAGCCCACGCCCGATCCCGAGCCGGCTGTCGCTGCGAGCGAAGCACCTGCCGCGGTGACCCCTGAGGAGAAGCCCGCGACTCCTGCCCCGCAGAGTCAGCCTAAGCGTGCCGCCGGAGGTCGCGAGGTGATCGCTCCTCTCCCCGGCCTGATCCGTGAGGTGCTGGTGGCTGAGGGGGACCAAGTGAAAAAGGGTCAGAAGATCATGGTCCTCGAGGCGATGAAGATGGAGAATGAGATCAATGCCGATGGTGACGGCACGATCACCTCTCTCTTGGTCGCCAAGGGAGACTCCGTCCAAGGGGGCGATCCGCTCGCCACGATAGGGTAAGGGGCGTCCTCTTCAGCGCATGATTAGACCTCCTCTTGCCTCCCGGCGATTGCATCTGTGGGAGAGCCTGTTTCTCGAAAAACGAGAAAGAGCCCAAAGTCACTTCCGTAAGAAGAGGGCTTTTTCGCTGAGAATCTTTACCTTTGTGCGATATCGTGGAGGGACAGCTGAGATTTTAGATAACCGAGCTTGCAATGCGTAGGCTCGAAAAGATGTAAAAGTATGAATGTAATCACAAAGACCATCACTCTGCCCGATGGTCGTGAGATCACGATCGAGACAGGCAAGCTTGCCAAGCAGGCTGATGGCTCCGTGGTTGTACGCATGGGCAAGACCATGCTCCTGGCAACGGTGGTCGCTGCCGAGGAGGCTCGTCCGGGCGTAGACTTTATGCCCCTCCAAGTAGAGTATAAGGAGAAGTTCTCCGCCGATGGCCGCTTCCCCGGGGGCTTTACCCGCCGCGAGGGCCGTATGTCGGATCATGAGATCCTGATTGCACGACTGATCGACCGCGCTCTGCGTCCCCTCTTCCCCGAGGACTACCACTGCGAGGTCTACGTGCAGATCATCCTCTTCAGCGGTGATCCCAATGAGCTCCCCGATCAGCTGGCCGGGCTGGCAGCCTCTGCCGCCATGGCGGTCAGCACCATCCCCTTCGATGAGGTGCTCTCTGAGGTGAGAGTGATCCGTCTCGACGGCGAGTGGGTGATCAATCCGACACTCGACCAGCTCAATCGTGCCGATATCGACCTGATGGTTGGCGCGACGGAGAAGAATATCATGATGGTCGAGGGTGAGATGAAGGAGGTCCCCGAGAGCGATATGATCGAGGCGATCAAGCAGGCTCACGAGGCGATCAAGGTACAGTGCCG
>CAMXXM010000140.1 GCA_947253195.1 uncultured Porphyromonas sp. | reverse complement strand
ACGTACGCCAGCCCGGTGGAGAGCCGGCTGATGGGGTAGATCTGCGTCCTGTCGAGATACTTGTAGGGGGAGTAGAGGATCAGGTCCTCCAGCGTCCGGAGGGACAGCTCTCCAGCCAGTAGGCGGGCACGCCGCTCCCCGACCCCGGTCAGGTAGGTGAGGTCGCTGCCGAGCAAGGTGCCGTCTCCGGGTCGCGCCATAGGGTTATTCTTTGTCAGCGGATAGGATCAGGGAGGCGAGGGTGAGGTCGCGGGGGGTGGTGATCTTGAGGTTGTCCGGGTCACCCTCGACGAGGAGCGGACTGCGACCGGTGTGGAGGCTGTAGAGCCCGGCGTCATCCGTCTGGGCCGTGTCGCCCTCCGCCTCGTAGGCGGCGACGATCACCTCGCGGGAGAAGAGCTGCGGTGTCTGCACGCAGCGGACGAGGCTTCGGTCGAGGACGGTGCTGCCCCCGTCCGGGGTGATCATCCGGAGACTGTCCGTGGGACGAGTCACCGGGATGGCCGCCTCGGCGCCCTCCATCGCAGCGAGCAGCCTGCCCCACATCTCCCGCCTGAGGATCGGGCGTACCCCGTCGTGGATCGCCACCAGATCAATCTCCTCCGACACCTCTCTCAGTCCGTGGAGCACACTCTCCCCACGCGTCGCACCGCCATGCACCAGCGTCAGGGAGACCCCCGGGCAGTACTTCTCCAGCAGGGTGCGGACCCTCTCGTCGTCGTCAGGCGGGATCACTAAGATCAGTTGATCGCCCGGGGTGAGGAGGGCGGATGCTGCGTGCACCGTATGGGCGAGGATCGGTCTCCCCTCCAGAGGGAGGTACTGCTTGGGCAGCGGGGCACCCATGCGGACCCCTCGACCGGCGGCGACGATGACAAGGGCTGTGCGTCTCATCGGTAGAGCTGTGATATGGTGTAGAGGACGATGCCGGCGGCAACGGAGACATTGAGCGAGTGCTTGGTGCCGTACTGCGGGATCTCGATGCAGTGGTCTGAGGCATCGACTACCGCCTGCTGCACACCGTGGACCTCATGCCCGAGGATCAGGGCGGTGGGGCGATCGGTGTCGATCATCTGAGCCGCATCGGGGAGCAAGATGCTGTCGTGCGCCTGCTCCACGGAGAGGATCAGGTAGCCCTCCTCGCGTGCCTGCCGCACCGCCTCGAGGGTATCGGTTCGGTAGCTCCAGTCGACCGTCTCCTCCGCGCCGAGGGCGCTCTTGTGCAGGTCGGTGTGACCCGGCCTGCCGGTGATGCCGCAGAGGACGATCCCCCGCAGCCTCAGCGCATCGGCGGTCCGGAAGACCGCCCCCACATTAAGCAGACTCCGCACGTTGTCCAGTATCACGAGGATGGGGCACTTAGGCGCTGCGGAGTACTCCTCCGGCGAGAGCCTTCCCATCTCCTCCATAGTCAGTTTCTGTCCCATAGTCAGGACAAAGGTACCCATTGACGATGGATTTTGATTATCTTGTCTCACCATTCCCAATCGTATCATCCTTAAAAATGAATAGACGACCCCTTACTCTGTCGCTCCTACTGCTGCTCCTCCTCTCGTGTGGAAGGGGTGGGGTGGGTGCTGAGACGGTGACCGATGGCGTCCCGGCTGCAGACAGCATCGTCGCTGCGCCGGAGCCGGAGGAGCAGCAGCCCCTCACGGCGGCAGACATAAGACTGCGGGAGGAGCTGCTCTTCGAGGAGTACCACCTTGACTCCGTCTACGACTACCGGGATACTTTCCGTGTGGTGCAGTATGATCAGGTACGCGAGCGACTCGCCTACATCGAGAGCCTCTACGAGGAGGCGAACCGCTGGGCGGTGGTCGCCAATCGACAGAATAAGAATGGTGAGTCGCCGACGATCAAGGACTTTCACCGCAACGAGTACAAGCACGTGACCGACGAGTATGGGGTCGAGCGCTATCAGTCGGCGGCGCTCTACGAGCTGAGCGACACGCTCCGACCGGTCCGCTATGCTCAGGACGGCTCACTCGTCCACGTCATCGACTCTGTCGGCTCCTACTACCACATCTTCCTCGCCCGGCACGATGAGGGAGAGTATATGGTGAAGCGGAAGTATCTCGAGCTGCTGCCGGATAGTGTCTTCTTTGACCACGTCATCTTCGTCGACCGAAACAACCAAAATATCCTCACCGTGGAGCGCGAGTCTCGCGGGCAGTGGCTCGTCAGGAGTGTCAACCCCGCCACCACCGGCCGTAAGCGACCGCCCTATGCACGTGCCACGCCACTGGGGATCTACCTCTTGCAGGAGAAGAAACCCAAGATGTACTACACCGGGGACGGCAGCTCGGCTATTGCCGGCTTTGCGCCCTATGCCAGCCGCTTCTGCTGCGGTGCCTATATCCATGGTGTGCCGGTCAATGACCCTCACGGCAAGATCCGCGAGTGGAGCGCCAGCCTAGGCACCACGCCGCGCTCCCATATGTGTGTCCGCAATGCCTCCAGCCACGCCAAGTTTGTCTACGACTGGGCGCCCCTCCGCAATTCGCTCGTCGTCGTAATCGAGTGACACGGGGGAAAAAACTCCCTCCTGAGCGCAAAAACTAATACCGATATTAGTCGCGCCTAATATCGGTATTAGCGTTTTCTTTTATCGGTATTAGTTTTTTCTTTTATCGGTATTAGTAACCGCTTGTCTTTTCCTGAAAATAGTTGACACAGTTGATTGAATATTTATAGGACTGTATACTGGTCCTTGGATTAGGACCGAGGTATGTACACCCTCAGATCTTAACCCAAGGATCAAAACACTTGCATTACAATGCGAGTTAAACCAAATATCGTCACATACACAACTGCAACAAACATTGGTTGCAAATAACGTGTTAAATCTCGAGGTAAAAGATTAAACACATACAAAGAAAGAATGCGCGTAGCTTATCGTGACGAAATCTTCACATGGCATTTGAGACTGTATGGCTGCTCCGCGAGAGTATCAAGCTGATGACGGACAATGAGTATGTCGCGGCAGGAGTTTCCCAAGGTCACCTTCCACTTCTCTTCCAAGTACTAAAGAGAGCGACCACCTGATATACGAGGAGTGCAGGGAGCCCGAGCAAGAGCATCAGGCCCGTCCAGACAATCTTATGCAGCCGATCAGCCCTCTCGTGGAGGAGACAATAGCCGGCACAGAATACGAAAAACAACGCATCAAGGGGCTTGCTCATATACCAGTCTCTGAAGAAGAAAGTGGCAAGGATCCAGTAGATTCCGTAGACCACAGCCAGCCCGAGGAAGAGATACCTGAAGCAGCTAAGCACTTGATCTCTCTGTATCATATCAATTCAAAGGATTACATAATATAACAAATCTCGGAGCTGTTCCAGGGCCTATGCCTCTAAAGCTCCCTCGCAGTCACTACATCACTCCCCACCATTGAGCTTCCTCAGCATCGGACCATAGAGGTTGATCACCTTGTCTTGTATGCTATGTGCTACATCATCGTCTCCTAAGACTGCTCGGGACTCAAAGTCCAGGAGCAGCTGACGCTTATGGAGCTCTTGCCTCTTGGCTTCGTCTGTTGTCTCATGGTATTCATTGATCGCCATCGCTCTAAGCCGACTAATGGCACTTGACATCACCTCTTTATCAGTGAAGGTACGAGCAAACTCTAATTCCTCCGGAGTCATGGTAGCAAGTCTTTTCTATATCAAACGTCAATACCGGTCGTGGTGTGAGGAGCAAGGCATGTGCCACAGACCTAAGTGTCAGAGGGATGCGAGGAGTTCGTTGGTAGGGATGACGGCAAAGTCGTCCCGCTCCACTAGACCCCGCTCATAGATAGCGGCTGCGAGGGTGACTCCAAGTGCATCCTCCGGCGTGGTGATCTCCCCCTTACTGTCCCCTTGATAGACGATGACAAGCGGCTCATTGGGCATCCCCTCCTCCAGCTCCTCATCAGTGGGTAGGAAGAGTGAGGCAAGAGCGTAGCGCGTCGGCTCCTCGTCATGGGTCTCGAAGAGGATCGCCCGGTAGGGCTTCACGGACTTGGTCCCGGGGATGAGGATGGCCTCCATAAAGTCGCTCGTGGGTGTCAGGATGGCGAGGTAGCACTTATCCTTCAGGATCTCACCCAAGTGGCTTCGCTTCACCTTAAGGCGCAGCACCTCATCCGGAGCGAGGTTGTGCTGACGAAGCATCTCTGCCGCCTCTTCCGGGAGGGGCGATGCCACCGGATCGATCAGCTGCTCAAATTGCGGACCCTCCTCACGGATGCGCCGCCAGTGCTCTTCTTTCTGCTCCCTTGCAGGATCCTCATCCAGCAGCACCTCACCGAGGAGGATGGCGAAGAAGGGGTCTCCGTCCTCCAGTCCCTCGTTGTATGCCTCCTGGGCGATCTCGTCGCCGACGATGTCGGCCATCACCTCCGTTTCGTCCTCATCAGTGCCGTAATAGTCGATGATCACCGGACTCTCGCTCAGGTCATACCGCCGGCGCTCCTCATCATTAAAGTGGATCTGAGGGAGACGCACGAGGGTGGCGCGTGTCCCCTCAGGCGACGTGCTCCGGAAGAGCACCACCTTGTAGGGCTTGGGAAGCCGCGTCGAGGGG
>CAMXXM010000139.1 GCA_947253195.1 uncultured Porphyromonas sp. | reverse complement strand
AGTGGTACGGACTATCCCTTCGTCAATAAGCTACAGCCGGTCAGGGTGCAGGCTCCCGTGGATCACAATCTCAACCTCTCTCTCGGCAAGCGACTCGACCTCGACAGCGTAGTCCTTGACCTCCTGCTCGTGGGCCGGCACGAGGTAGGCTACTCCTACTCCGGTCGCATCAGTCGCAGCTTCTCTACCGTCTTCAATGGTGGGAACACCGGTCTCTGGTACACCAATCAAGAGGGACCGATGTACGACACCGATGTCCGCCAGCTCCTCCTCGGAGACGCCTCGATGCGGATCCTCGACAAGCATACCATCCGCTACACCGGGCTCTTCATCCACTCCTCCAAGCAATTTGTCACTACCCTCGTCGGTCAGCACTCTGAGCACAATCAGGATGGCTCCACGATGCGTCAGCCGGATGGTGACCTGCTCCCCGAGGGATCGGAGCCGATGGAGCTCAATCACATCAGCCTCACCCGCCAGCAGAATAACGACAACCGCCTCCTCATCAATCAGCTTGACACCGACTGGCAGCTCACGGATGCGCTGACCCTCAATGTCGGAGCTGCAGCGAATATCCTGCAGGCGTACGAGCCGGACCGTCGGCGCCTCTACATGGTCCTGACTGATAAGGGGTGGATCCCGGACTGGTCAATCAGCAACGACCGCTTCTTCTCCCACCTGAGAGAGAACGACTACAATGTCAAGGCCTCTGTGGAGTGGAAGTTTGCCCCCGAGTCGTTCCTCACCCTTGGCTACAAGGGTCGGTTTATCGACCATAAGTTCAATTCCATTGCCTACAACCTCCTTACTACGGTCTCTGAGGGACTGGATGCCAAGGGGTACAAGGAGCTGGACTGGGACCGGGTCTACAATGCGGAGACCCTGCGAAATAGGGACACCCACGAGACCCCCTTCTCCAATATCATGCTCAATAACGACGAGTCGTATCAGGCGCTCAAGCAGACACATGTCGGCTACCTGGATGCGGTCTGGAAGGTGACCGATGCCCTCACCCTACAGGGCGGACTGCGGGTGGACCTCCTCCGCCAGCGTGTCTCCACGGGGATCAACTCCGACACCCCCACCTCCACCGTCTACGCCGGCACCGACCCCGACAAGTACAGCATGAAGCCCTTCGTCCTCCCGAGCTTCAACATCCGCTACGACATCAATGACCAGCACACCCTCCGTCTGAGCGCCTCCAAGAGCTACTCTATGCCACGCTTCAAGGAGGTCTCCACCTACAAATACGTCAATATCGACTTCACCAGCTGCGGCTGGTCCAAGGTGCGCTTCTCGGAGCTCTACAACGTCGACCTGAAGTACGACTGGTACTTCTCCCCGAGCGAGCTCTTCACGGTCACCGCCTTCTACAAGCACATCAAGGACCCGCTCTCCCGGGTCTTCCTCGCCGGTACCGCCGGCATCCTCCAGTACGCCAATCCGGCTGACAAGGCTGAGGTGGCGGGCGTGGAGCTGGAGCTGAGGAAGGATCTCCTCAATACCTACAGCATCGCCACCGAGCGGCGACACAAGCTCAGCATGGGCCTCCGCGGCTCCTACCTCTACTCCGATATGATGCTCGACCTGGAGCCCTTCGGCGTGATCAAGAGCGAGCGGACCGAGCTCGAGGGGGCGTCCCCCTGGCTCGCCAATGCCGACCTCACTTACAGCTACTCCAATGCGCGCAACAGCTACACGGGGACGATCCTCTTTGACTACTTCAGCGACCGCCTCTACACCTACGGCACTGTGGGGCAGAATGAGAACGGCATCATCGAGAAAGGCATCGCCAAGCTCAACCTCGTCGGGGAGGCCAACCTCGGCAAGCACTTCTCCGTCAAGATGAAGGTGAATAACCTCCTCAATAGCCCGATCCGCAAGGTCGAGGTGCCGGGTGAGGTGCTGCAGAAGACCTACACGGAGTACTACAATGCCCACCCTGAGCTGACTGCTCCTCACGAGCCGGATGCCCCGCAGATCATCTCGGAGTACCGCAAGGGGGTCAGCTTTAGCCTCAGCGTGGGCTATAAATTCTAAGCAATAAATAATCACTCATTTTCAAATAGGAAAAGACAATGAAAGCACTTACCAGAAGCATCGCCCTCCTCATGATGGGGATCGCTACGCTCAGCCTTGCCACCTCCTGCAAGGAGGATGACAATAAGAAGCCCGAGGAGAAGAAGGAGCAGACCTCCCTCAAGGGGAATATCTCCGCCGATCGCACCCTCGACGCTAAGGTCGCTTACACCCTCGATGGCGCACTCTTCGTCAAGAAGGGCGCCACCCTCACCATCCCTGCCGGTACGGTCATTACCTCGGAGACAGGATTTGATAAGTACATCCTCGTGGAGCAGGGTGCCAAGATCAATATCCAGGGTACGGCACAGAGTCCCGTCACCCTCACCGCTAAGGACAAGAAGCCCGGTGCCTGGGGCGGACTGGTCATCAATGGCTACGCTCCCCTCACCTCGAGCCAGAAGAGCGCCAAGACGGAGATTAACCCCGAGTACCCCTATGGTGGTGATAACCCCGCAGACAACTCCGGCTCCATCACCTACCTCAAGCTGGAGTACTGCGGTGCTCAGAGTAACGACGCTGTGGAGCACAACTCTCTCACTCTCAATGGCGTCGGTAGCGGTACGAAGATCTCCAATATCTTCGCCTACATGGGTGCGGATGACGGCGTAGAGTTCTTCGGCGGTGCTGTCAGTATCGACAACTTCCTCGCTGTCAATATGGATGACGATATGTTTGACGTCACCCAGGGCTGGTGCGGTAAGCTCACCAATGCCTACGGCGTCTGGGAGGACGGCCACGTCAGCACCGAGAAGGATCCTCGCGGCTGTGAGGTGGACGGTAACCACGACGGCAACTACGCCGGCGATAGCCATCAGTCCAACTTCACGATCGAGAATATCACCATCCTCCTCGCCCAGAAGCCCTCTCAGGACAAGGGGCAGTTTGCCAACGACATCTTCAAGATCCGTCGCGGTGCCACCGCTAAGATCATCAACGCCCTCGTGAAGGGTCAAGGTCAGGCTGAGAACTTCATCAACACCACCGACAAGCTCGGCAATGGTACGCTCACCATCACCTACAATAACCAGCTCACCACGCCTCTCATGGGTAAGCTGATCAAGACCGGCGCAGAGAGTGAGGTAAATGCCACCGAGGACAAGAGCCTCACCGGCTGTGACCCCGCTCTCTTCGCATGGACGGGATACAAGTTCCCGGACGTTAAGTTTGAGAGCCTCAAGGGCAACATCGCCAAGGACATGACCCTCGATGCTTCTGTCGCCTATATGCTGGATGGCCCTCTCTTCGTGAAGAAGGGTGCCACCCTCACCATCCCCGCAGGTACGGTGATCACCGCTGGTCAGGGATTTGATAAGTATCTCCTCGTGGAGCAGGGTGCCAAGATCATGGTCAAGGGTACCGCTGAGAAGCCCGTCATCATGACCGGCATCGAGAAGCGCGCCGGCTCCTGGGGCGGTCTGATCATCAATGGCTACGCTCCCCTTACCTCCGGTCAGAAGAGTGCCAACACTGAGATCAATCCGGAGTACCCCTACGGCGGTGACCAGCCTGAGGACAACTCCGGCTCCATCGAGTACCTCGTCCTCGAGTATTGTGGTGCGCAGGATAATGACAACGTGGAGCACAACTCCCTCACCCTCGATGGTGTCGGCAGTGGTACCAAGATCGCCAATGTCTTTGCCTACGCAGGTGCAGATGATGGCGTAGAGCTCTTCGGTGGATCAGTCTCTGTGGAGAACTTCCTTGCCGTTGATATGGACGACGATATGTTTGACGTCACTCAGGGCTGGTGCGGTAAGCTTACCAATGCCTACGGCATCTGGAGAGATGGTCACGTCAGCACCGAGAATGACCCTCGTGGCTGCGAGGTGGATGGCAACCACGATGGCAATTACCCCGGCGATAGCCACCAGTCCAACTTCGTGATGGAGAACATCACCATCGAGCTGGCACAGGCTCCCTCTCAGGACAAGGGGACGTTTGTCAACGACGTCTTCAAGATCCGTCGCGGTGCCACCGCCAAGATCATCAACGCCCTCGTCAAGGGTCAGGGTCAGGCAGAGAACTTCATCAACACCACCGACAAGAATGGCAACGGCTCCCTCACCATCACCTACAACAATCAGCTCACTACCCCTGTCTTCGGCAAGATGATCAAGACCGGCGCAGAGAGTGAGGTGATTGCCACCGAGGACAAGAGCCTCAAGGGCTGCGACAGCGCCCTCTTCGGCTGGACTAAGTATGACTTTGAGAAACACACATACAATCGTAAGTAAGAGGAGAAATGCTCCTCGTGGAAAAAATGAAAGCAGAAGAATAGGCATAGATCCATTCATACTGTAAGATAAAAGGAGTCCGGAGGTCGTGTCTCGTGAGAGACACGGCCTCCTTTTTTTTCTTTATCTCGCTCTCCTTGGGGCAAAAAAAGCCCCCGCCCCATCCGGTCGGATGGAGCGAGGGCTATAGATGTGGTGGGGGCTCTATCAGAAGAGACCTTTGCATAATACCCCATCTGCAGCGTCACTTTCGAGATTCGGGCTTGGT
>CAMXXM010000138.1 GCA_947253195.1 uncultured Porphyromonas sp. | reverse complement strand
CTGATCGACCGCTTCTCCCTCTTTGCCGAGCGGCACCTCTCCTACGACTTCCGCACCCTCTGACCCACCCTCGCCTGCCGATCCCGCAGGAGCGGGGATCCCGGCAGGGATCCTTCACCTCCCGGAAATGATGTCATTGCCTCGGTCAATTCTTTTACTGACATTAGAGTTCACTAATATCGGTATTAGAATGGAGCGTGTGGCGGGACGCTCCCATAGCGGTATATTTGCGGTATGAGAGAGCGATCAGCGATACTTGACTTCTTCCCCTTCACCCCTACGCCGTCACAGGCTCGGGTGATCGATAAGCTGGACGACTTCCTCCGCCATGGGGAGGAGGACTCCCTCTTCCTCCTCCACGGCTATGCGGGTACGGGGAAGAGCAGCCTCGTCGGTGCCTGGACGCGGATGCTGGTCTCCATGGGCGTGCCGGTGAGGCTCCTGGCACCGACGGGGCGGGCAGCCAAGGTGCTGGGTGCCTACTGCGGCATGCCGGCCTACACGATCCACCGGACGATCTACCGTCAGCGGATCGGGGCAGGGGGCGCCTTCAGCTACGACCTCGGCTACAACGCCGGGCAGCAGGGGACCGTCTTTGTGGTTGATGAGGCGTCGATGATCAGCAATCAGAGCGAGGGGAACGACTCCTTTGGCAGCGGGCGACTGCTGGATGACCTGATGGACTTCTGCCACTCGGTGCCGTACAGCATGATCGTGCTCATCGGTGACGATGCGCAGCTGCCCCCGGTCGGCACGCCGCAGAGTCCCGCTCTCTCGCCGGACTACCTGCGGGGCTACTGCTCCCACCTCTACGAGGAGACGCTGACCGACATTGTGCGGCAGGAGAGTGCCGGTGAGATCGTCCTGACGAGCTACGACCTGAGGCAGCGGATCGCTGACCTGCAACAGGGGAAGCCGTGGGCCGAACCGCTACTGGCGACCCCTCGACGGGGCGGGGAGGTGAGGATCATCTCGGGGTACGACCTGCCGGAGCTGATGGAGGAGTCCTACCGAAGGGCGGGGCAGGAGGAGACGGTGCTGATCACGCGGTCCAATCGTGAGGCAGAGTCCTACAACCAAGGCATCCGCCACCGGACCCTCGGCTACGAGGAGGAGGTGGTGCCGGGCGAGCGGCTGATGGTGGTGCGGAATAATTACTTCTACCAGCCGGTGGATGGTGAGGGAAAGCAGACCGGGGGCTTCATCGCCAATGGCGAGATCCTGGAGGTGCGGGACGCGCGCCGCACGGCAGAGCTGTATGGCTTTACCTTCAGGGACGCGGAGCTGGTGGATGGCGAGGGGGGCTTCATCTCGGCGAAGATCCTCTTAGAGAGTCTCTACAGCGGCACCTCAGCCCTCACGGGCGAGCATCGGCAGCTACTCTTTGACAACGTCGCCCTCGACTACCCCGGGGTGCAGTCGCGCCGGCAGCTCTATGCGGAGATGCGGAAAAATCCCTACCTCAATGCGCTACAGATCAAGTATGCCTACGCCATGACCTGCAATAAGGCTCAGGGCGGTCAGTGGCGCGAGGTCTTTGTGAGCTTCGGGTACCTGACGCCGGAGATGATCGACATATCGTTCCTCCGGTGGTTTTACACAGCGGTGACGCGCGCCACGGAGCGGCTCTACCTGATCGACCCGCCCGCTTTCATCTTTGGGCAGGTCGGAGAGGAGGCGATCCAGCTGAGGAACCTTTAGATCAATTCAAGGATGATGGCGTCGGAGATGTCGATGCCGTGGAGGGAGAGGTGGAGCCGGTCGCCCTCGAGCAGCAGGTCACCCGACACGATGTAGGGCTGTGCCCTCTGCAGCACCTTTTCCCCCACCCCGGAGGCGAAGAGACACTCCATCTCACTCAGCGAGAGTCCCTCGCAGGTCCGCAGCCGGGTCAGGACGTACTCCTCGAGAGCCATCTCGGGGGTGATGCGCTCGTAGGTGCGACTGAGGAAAGGGGTGGAGCGGAGGAGCTGACGACAGTAGAGCGTGACGTCGCTCGGATCGTAGGATCTCCAGGGGTGGATGTAGCTGTGTGCGCCGGGCCCGAGGCCGATGTAGGGGATCCCGTGCCAGTAGGAGCCATTGTGCCTCGAGCGGTAGCCGGGGAGGGCAAAGGCGGAGATCTCATAGTGCTCATACCCTGCCGACCGCAGTCGCCGGGCGACATAGTGAGACTGCCGGAGGCTCTCCTCCTCGTCGATGGCGCTCAACCGCCCTCGCCGCAGTCGGTAGTGGAGCGGGGTCCCCTCCTCGTAAATCAGGTGGTAGGCGGAGATGTGGGTCGGCTCCAGGGCGATCAGTGCATCAAGGTCGGCCCTCAGGGTCTCCTCACCGGAGCCGGGGATGCCGTAGATCAGGTCGAGAGAGATATTCCTCACCCCTCGGCGGTGGAGCTCTCGGACGAGCGCCCGCGTCTCCTCTGCGGTGTGACGCCTGCCGAGGAAGCGAAGCAGGCTCTGGTCAAAGGACTGTGCACCGATGCTGAAGCGATTGACACCCTCAGCGATCACCTCGTCCAGGTCGAGCGTGGAGAGGTCCCCGGGATTGCACTCAAGGGTGACCTCCGCCTCGGCAGCGACATCAAAGGAGCGACGGAGCCGGCGGATGATGTCTCCGACGGCGCGGCCCCGGAGGAGCGAGGGGGTGCCGCCGCCGAAGTAGATGGTCTCCACCGGCTCTCCCGCCAGCTCGTAGGAGCGCAGGTCGATCTCAGTGGCGAGCGCCCTCAGGTAGTCCTCGACGGGGTGGAGGTTGGTGACGGAGTAGAAGTCGCAGTAGGGACACTTCGTCTTGCAGAAGGGGATGTGGACGTAGACCCCTGCCATCGGTCAGATCTTGATCTCCTCGAGGCTCACCAGCTTATTCATGATCGCATAGACGGTAAGACCGGAGGCGGAGTGGATGTCGAGCTTCTTGACGATGTTGCGCCGGTGCGTGGTGACGGTATTGATGGAGATGAAGAGCTTGTCGGCGATCTCCTTATTCGTCATCCCCTTGACGACGCAGATGACGATGTCTCGCTCGCGCGGCGTGAGCTCCTCGGCCACCTCACTCTCGCCCTCCTCGGCAGTGAGGAGGGCGGAGATTAGGTCGATCACCTCCCTGTCGCTCTCCTCGGCAGAGAGGTGTCCCTCGCACCGCTCTGCCAGCAGCTCGTCGGTGATCGTGTCGCAGTAGAGGATGAAGCGGGTCTCGGGCAGGTCGGCAATGGTTCGGATCGTCTCGATGAGTGGGGGGCTGCAGACATTGCAGGAGACGATGACGATGTCCGGGCGAAGACTCCGCAGGGTCCGGACGAGGGTAAAGGGATCCCTCAGGGTATGTACCGTCACCTCGGCCTCCTTCTCCCGACCGATGAGGGTCGCGAGAGCCTCCTGTGTGCGGCTGTCGGAGAGTGCTATGAGTAGGTTGGCTTTCATCGTGAAGAGCTTTTCTCGAGAGCCTTGATGCAGGGGATGAAGATCTGATTTTCTATATCATTGTGGTTGAGCAGCTCCTCACCACAGGCGTAGAGGTCGTGGAGGACGTTGTAGAGCTTGAGATTGGCCTCCCAGGTGTAGTACTTGAGGAAGAGGCTCTTCAGCTCGTGCATCTTCAGCTCCACCTGATCGTGGTGCTTCTCAAAGTTGATGATGCTGTAGTCTCGCTTTCCCTCCTCGCCACGGAGCAGTCCCTCAGCGTAGGGGAAGACCACCTCGTCCTCGTAGTGCATATGACTCTGCACCTCCTTGCAGTAGTCGGCAAAGTAGTGCTTCACCACCACCCGTATGTCGTGCGGAGCGCCCTCGAGTGCCACCTCGAGCGCCTCACCGATGTCGGGCAGCCGAACCTCCAGGAAATAGCGGTGACTGGTGCGGAGGAAGGAGGTGATCTGCGCCACGTCGATCGTGCCGGGATCCGGCGTGAGGGTCTCCCGAAGGTCGGGGTAGAGGTCAAAGTGGACGAGGTACATAAAGGTATCGGTATCCACGTGATTGGCCTCGCACACCTCGCGTATCGTGTGGTCGCCCATCCCGAGGGGGATCCCGAGACGCGAGATGAGGGAGAAGATGTTGTAGTGCTCGCTCAGCAGGTCAGCCATCTTGGAGTGGGCTGTGTAGTGTCGCCGATTGGTCATACTTGATAACGCTTAAGTGTGAGTGTCTCGCCGTCCCAGACGGCATAGCTGTGGTACTTGATCCAGTCCCCGAGGAGGATCACGCGGCTGTGGTCTCCCACGGGGTGATCCGCCATGCGGTGGCGGTGACCGAAGAGGTAGTACTCCGGTGCCTCCCCTCCCCTCTCGCGCGCGTCCGCCTCAGCATGTCGCACAAGATACTCCTCCCCAATCTCCGGCTGTGGGAGCTGACGGCTCTTCCGTAGCCCCCGCTCGCGACTCCTCCGCGCCCACCCTTGGGCAAAGGGGATCGTCAGCCACGCCGGCAGGAGACCGTAGAGGAACCGGCACACCCTCGAGTGGAAGATCGCCCGCGTGACGGCGTATGCCCTACTCGGTGCATACTCGTCGCCGTGAGCGATGAAGAAGCGGTGTCCCTCCAGCTCCATCGACGTCGCCTCGCGGTGCAGCGTGCAGCCGATCTCCTGTCTCTTATACACATCTCCGAGCCCACGAGACCGTTATTCTAATCT
>CAMXXM010000137.1 GCA_947253195.1 uncultured Porphyromonas sp. | reverse complement strand
TGGGCTCGGAGATGTGTATAAGAGACAGGGTAGCCACCGTTGACTTTCATACTCACACGGACGCGATACAGCCCCGGATCCATACGATAGGGGAGGGTGAACCAACCGCTCACATAGCTGTTGCCATACCTAGAGGCGACCAGCTCGGAGGAGCTGAATTGTCCGTCCTTATTGTAGTCAATCCATATTCGCCAATAGCACCAGTAGACCCGTGTGGTCCCAAAGGAGGGAGAGAGCTGGAAGGCGAGGGCGCGCCCGGGATAGCCGAGGATGTGGTGTGTGGTGATGTAGGAGGCATAGCCGTCACCTCCTGTACCGCTATTGCCCATATCCCCGATCTTCACCTCACTGATGTAGGCATATCGAGAGTCCTTGCCATAGGAGGTCGGATAGGGATCATCCTTCGGCTGTGGGTCGGGGTCCGGCTTCGGATCCGGCTTCGGGGTCACCTTGCTCTTGATGAGCACGGGATAGTCCTCCACCTCACCGTGATCAAAGGTCTCGCATGCCTCAGGCGCGGAGCCCCACTTCATCGATACCCTCATGCGGGTGGTCACGTCGCGAGCACTCGCGGGGATGGTGATCGTCTTGACGACCGGGACATTGGATTGTGTGGTGGTGAAGTCCAGTGCCAGCTCATCGGCGCCAAAGTCCTTGTCTCCATTGAGATCGATCCAGACACGCCAGTACTCCGGGTAGCTCCCGGAGGTGGATCCGGGCTTGAGAGTGATCCTATAGGTCTCCCCGGGGGTCAGCTCCACCTGCTTGTGATCGAAGTAGGTGTAGCCGCCGGCATTGGCGGTCGTGACGTTGCTCACGTTGCTGATGCTCACCTGAGCGATATAGGTACTGCGGGCATACCGACCCATCGAGGGACAATAGTCACCGGAGGGGACGGGATCGTCGCCGCCCTCGTCGAGGAGCTGCTCCACATAGGGGCGGAAGATACGTGCGCCCTCACTCGGCACCGAGGTCTCTATGACTCCATTCTTGAGGGTATAGGTGCCCTCCTTGGTGATGAAGAGGAGCTGAGGCACGGTCTCTATGCCGAGCACTCTCTGGATATAGTCCCAGTTGGCTCCCCACTGTCCATTGGTCACGACATCGAAGCCGTAGAAGGGGATCCTGTCGCCATACTCCTTGGCCAGGAGCTCTACGGCAGGTCTGGTGCGCTCACAGTGTCCGCAGCCGGTAGCCTTGAGGAAGAGGACCATCGGGCCACTATAGCCACTGCCAAAGAATACTCGCCCACTCTGCCCGAAGGAGAGCATCCTCCGGAGCTGGTCGAGAGTCAGGTAGGTGATCGATCCGGAGTCGGGAGTGGGCTTGGGATCGGGTCTCTGTGCCGGCTCGATGCCTATGACGATGTCCTGACCGTAATTGAAGCCTCCATTGCCTCCACCCGTGCCGAGGGAGGAGGGATCAAGGGCGTGGAGGAGAAAATAGCCGTCTGACATACCTCCCCATCCCCAATTGATGTGGAAGTAGCCATTCATATATCCGTCGCAGACAAAGGAGTGTCCTGCTCCGGTCCTTCCCGAACCCGCATACTGGACGGGGCGACCATTGGCCAGCTCGTTGTAGACGATGGAGGCCCAGTCGGAGGCGTTATAATTGGAGCGATAGATGTCTTTGGCGGTATTCTTATAGAAGAAATGATCCGTCAGGAGAGACGGCACGTAGTACTGCCAGGTGCCGCTGCCGTAGGCGGAGAATTGCATATTGAGTCCCACAGCCACATCGTAGCATAGCTGAGCCACATCGTCATTGTACTGACGGAGCGTGGCTGCCGGCATATTGTCCCAGTTGTAACGCTTATTGAAATTAGCATACTGGCCATCCGACGTGGAGGTGTGGGAGCCGGTGCCGCGAGGAGGATACTTCCAGTACCTCATGATCTGTGAGGTGGCGGTAGCGACACAGCCGACAGGGGTCCCCGTGGGGCAATAAGCGTTGTAGTAGGGAGACTGATTCCACTTAATGCTTCCGAGGAGGGGCTCGATGTTTCCGGAGGCTCTGAGGGACTGTCCCGTCACATCTCCCCTGAGGGCACACTCATAGTGCTTTCGCAGCTCCGGTGTCACCGGAAGCACGCGACGTAGAGAGTCGATCCCGGAAGCATAGGAGCTGAGGAAGCTCATCACATTCTTCACCTCGGAGCTACTCTGTGTCTCCGCTGCATCCTTGCCGAAGAAGCTTCCCTCGCAAGAGAAGCCTAAAATCGGGAATGTATTATCCCATGCTGAGACGATGACATAACCGCTCCGACCGATATTGAAGACATAGTAGGCGGGGAGGGATGAGCGGTCGTCCATAGTCTCGTCATCAGAGACGGCGCGAAGACCGATCATGCTTGCAGGCTCGGCAAAAGCGAGCTCCAGACCCTCATCGGCTACAGAGCGGAGGGTAGTCATCGGAGTCTCACTCTCGCTCAGGAAGCGAAGGGCCACAACCTCCGCCTCCTCAATCGTGAGGTGGTGCGGCTCGGTCGACTCCGCCTGCTCAGGGTCAGTGGGACGGGGATCTCTCTCAGCCTGACAGCCTCCGAGGAGGAGTGTCAGTGCAAGGAAGAGTCCCGCCAGACCCGCAAACCAAAAGAAATTTTTCCTGTTCATAAAGCGATGTTTCTTGTCAGGTGAATTGCATCATAAACTGCCATCACAAGCCATTAGTATCATTCCTTCAGCTCAGAGTGTCGCTCGAGATCTCGACGATCTGCAGGAAGCGATCCGTTGCCTCTGCCGTCGGCGACAAACCTCGGACTAACACCGAACATTAGTCGATCTAATATCCGAATTAGTCCGAGGCTGCTATCATTGATCGAGACACCCGGTCTCGCGAAAGACTCAAGACTTATCGAATCATACTGACGACGGGCGTCCCGTACCGGATGCCGGATATCTGCCGTGTTGAGAATGTGTCACCGATGACTTTATGCGACCGGGTCCTGATGCTCTTGTCACGGTTACTTGTTGGGGATGGAGCCACTGATGACCCTGATCCCGCTATTCGCATCGATATTCATCACCAGATTAGCCTCGCGCTGTCCGGAGCGCTTCTCCTGGGTAAAGACATTCATCGTGCCTCTCATGGCAGCCATCATCAGCTCGCGTACGGTGCAGTGACTTGTCGCATCTCCGAGGTTGTAGATATTGGCTGAGCCGGCGGAATTGGTGTGACCGAAGTAAGCGTAGATGGTCAGCTTCATCTTGAGGAAGTCCTCCATGCTCATCCCCTTCGGTCTGCGGATGGTGATCTCGGACACATTACCCTCGCCCAGATTGACCTCTTGCTCGGGGTCATCGATGCGGACGTACTCCTTCATGTCTCTATTGAAGATCATCTGATCCTTCTGTCCGTCTACAGAGATGGTGACATTACCATAGACATAGAGCGGCTTGACGTTGTCCGCCTTGGCTCTCAGCGTGCGAGGAGTAAAGCGCAGGGTAAGTTCGTCCATCTCAGGAATGAAATAGGACTCGTTGCGGATAAAGTCGCTGGTGAGGACCACGCGTGCAACAGAGTTGTCGTGGACATAGCGTAGCGTGTAAGCAACAGGACGAGCGGAAGACGGAGTGAGGGGTGCGGAAAGGCACTGCTTGAAGCCCTCCCAGCCATTGGAAAGACCGAGTCCATGCTCCTGTGAGGTACCGCCAATGGTGTGGGACTTGGAAACAGAAGCATCAAGGATCTCCTTGTACTTCGTCTGCAGCTCGACATTGACTTTCTCCGTCGGGAGATTGAGATTAAGCGCGGCGACCACATCATGATACTCGTGATTGCTTGAGATGACGGCGAAGCCCATACGACCATAGAAGACCTCAGAGACATAGACCGGCATCACTCCATCCATTTTCGCTACATTGGCACTCTTGAGAATAAAGTGATCAGGGATATCCACAGCGATGCTGAAAGCCTTCTGGATCGCCTTGACGAGGACGTGGGTCTTCATCTTCTGGTGCGTTGTACTAAGGTTGAGCTGAGCGATGAGATCCTCCTTCTGATACCCGATACCCAGCTTGGCGCCAATCTCTGTCGAGTTGGACACCTCATTGACCTCATACATGGTGGTGGCGGAGAGAGGATGGCTAGGCATGCCTAACCACTGCTGTACCGTCATATTATAGTCGCTCGACTTAGGGTTTTCGAAATGGGCGACATAATTCATCGGCGTGCTTGGGATCAGATCCTTGGCACTCCACACCAGCTCACCCGTGGTGCCGGGCAGTCTGAGATACTTGCCATTGGTGATCGAGCTGCCGACGAAGACAGATCCGGGGTAGATCTGATTCTCCGAGGGGTTAAAGATGGAGAGCTCATCGAAAGCAAATCCGGAGTTGTAGACCTTTCGCATATTGATAAACACTCCCTTGAGCCCGTTAAAGGTCCCTTCCTCAATGGTCTCTTCGTTGACTTGAGGCGCGATGGGAGCCAACTGAGGCAGTACCATGCTGCTATCCACTCCTGACATGCCATTAGGCAGGGGCAATGCACGAATCTGAGTGAGGAGTGCAGAAGCGTCTCCCTCAGTGGGGGTGTCGGTGGATTGTGTCGGCTCAGCAGCGTGGTCCCGGCAGCCGGTGGATAGCATCATTGCTCCTGCGAGAAGTGCGGAGAAGGGTGCAAGTGAGACTATGTCGCGAAATAACTTATTCATGACTTTTGGTTCT
>CAMXXM010000136.1 GCA_947253195.1 uncultured Porphyromonas sp. | reverse complement strand
ACACCCATAAGGTTTCGTCGGCAGCGTCAGATGTGTATAAGAGACAGCTCCCGGTGTGTAATACACCGAGAGTCTCTGATGATATATGTGTTGCTTATGAGTCTATCTCAGGCACCGACTCGGATCACGTCTCCGGGGTGGATCAGGCTACTCCTGCGGAGCTTCGGATTGAGCCGGCGGATCTTGGCAACAGAGGTGCCGGTCTTCGCGGCGATGTGCGTCAGTGTGTCTCCCTTGCGGACCCGGTAGGTCTTGAAGGCGTTGTTCCTTGTCTTCGTGTTGCTCGCTACATACTGGTTCGTCGAGTTGCTTTGTGTGGAGCGACCCTTGGCATAGACGTACATCTCGTTGTGAGGTGCGCCGCTGGCGAAGTCGATCAGCTGCTGAGGATTGAGTGCGATGCCCATAAACCGTGTCTCGTAGTGGAGGTGCGGACCGGTGGAGCGTCCGGTGCTGCCACCGAGGCCGATCGCCTCACCGGCGCGGACGACGGCATTCTCCCTTACAAGTTGTCTGGAGAGGTGTCCGTAGAGGGTCTCGAGACCATTCGGGTGACGGATCACCACATACTTACCATAGCCACGACCATCGACATCTACCAGTCGCACGCGACCGGAGAAGGTGGCGCGGACGGTATCTCCGCGATTGAGGTCAATGTCGACACCATAGTGCATACGACGGAAGCGACGACGATAGCCGTAGCCGCTGTTGATGCGGCGGATGCCGTCCAGCGGATAGACAAATTCCTTGAGACTGATCTCGTAGCGAGAGGGGATGGCTGCAGAAGTCCCTCTAAGGGGGTTGAGGGAGTTATTCCAGGACTCTTCGCCATAGAGATCGACGGAGGGGTATAGGAGATCCTCCTCGGTCAGTTCGTCCAGATTGAGAGACTCGTTGATCGCCTTAGCGAAGTTGGTGACCAAAGTGGTGTCTCTGTAGTTGAGGTTAGAGGCGAGCAGCTGTGCGGCTGCTTCATTCTTCTTGTCCGCGTCCTTAGTAACGACCTCAGCGGACTTCCGGGTGTGGTGCTTTGCTGACCGGTTACTCTGCTGTGCATGGCCAAATGAACATGTAACAAGCAGGACTCCGACAGCTACCGCTCTCCGAAGGAGGGAGCTGGTTGTACTCATTCTGTTGTAAAAAAAAAGCTGACACCCTCTCCTCAGACCCCCTCAAGCTTTGGCGTGCTCTCATCGTCCACATCTATAACAGACGGGGCGCCAAGACCATGTCAACTCCGGAGGACGAAACAGGAGAAGATATAAAACACAATTTCTGCAGGAGTCCCTCTCTCGTCTCTTGACTACGAAAGCTCATCGCCACAGTGACCCCGTACGCTTACGAGCGGCTCACACGGACAACAGTTCCCCGGAGAGTGAACTCTTACAAGGCGCAAGGTACGAATTATTTTTTAGTCTGGCACAAGCGACTCTTCCTTTTCTCATTGATTTAAGCACTTTTTAGCATCCTTGGGAGTTTGCTCCATTGTTTTATGATTGCATCGCTGCTCACGAATCTGCTGTCGATCGTGGTGTATAACCTGGAGGGCATTGAAGATGTTCTGAAAGATAGAGTAAGCCGCTTGCGAGACGGAGGCGATCGGGTTGAGGTACGACTGGATCATCCAGATGCTGATGGAGGAGTTTTTCTGACCCAGTGCCTGACCGATGGTGATGCTCTCGCCGAGTACCTTTCTGCTCATCGCCTTGCCGACAGAGTACTGGATGATGCAGGTGACGAGACCTATCAGCACCAGCACGACGATCATCGTGGTCACGCCTTGACGCTCTTGCGCAACAAAGTGGACGGTATTGGCGATGACGAGTGAGAGGAGAAAGATCCATATATAGAGGGAGGCGGAGGAGAGGGAGCTTACCTTGGCGTGCAGTGAGGGGAGCCGTCGGCGGATCCCGAAGGCGGCCAGGAGAGGGATCATCACGATCGGCAGCACGCCCACCAGTACGTGTGCCATCGACTGCAGGAGAGTCCCCCGGGGATGCCCCAGCCAGCCGAGGATCAGAGGCCCGGTGATGATGATGCTCAGGCAATTGATCACCACATATGAGGTGACGATGGCGATGGAGCCACCGAGGAGTCCCACGATCACGGGTGCCGCTGCCGCCACGGGGCAAAGGAAGCACATCAGCACCGCCTGGGCGTAGATCTCAGCAAAAGGCACCGGCAGGTACCGCACAAGGAAGTACCCTCCGAGAGCCAGCGCAATCTGCGTCACGATGAGGGTCAGGTGGATCGGTCTCGGACGAATGTCCCTCGGTGCGATCCGGGAGAAGGTGAAGAAGAGCATGGTCATCAGCAGGTAGGGGATCATCGGGCTGAGGACCGACAGCGGTCGGTAGGCGATGATGCCCAAGAGGATACTCCCGAAGAGACCGTACTCCTTGAGGAGCCGCCGGATGGTCGTCCTGATGTCTGCGCTCACGTTAGCTGTACCTGGTCGATCATATCCTCCGCCAGTCCTGCGTGGAGGAAGAGCCCGGCCATCTCCGCAAATTCTCCATCCTCCTCTGTGGTGAGGAAGTGCGAGATCCCATTCTTGCTCAGTCGTCGCTCCATCTCCGGGTGACGCTGCAGGTAACTCTGCGTAGACTCGGCCACGATCATACCCTGCTCTGCGATCACAATGTCGTCGCGGACAAACTCCCGTATGCGAGGGAGCAGGACCGGGTAGTGCGTGCAGGCGAGCTGGATGGTGTCGATCCTCGGATCCTTCCGCAGCAGCTCCTCGATATTGCGTCGCACGAAGTAATTGACCCCTTCATTGGCCTGATACTCGCCCCCCTCGATGAGAGAGACCCACATCTTGGGTGCCTGCTGTGTAAGCTGTATCTCGGGGTGTAGACGATTCACCTCCAGCAGGTAGGTGTTGCTCTTCACCGTTGCCGGTGTGGCGAGGATCCCCACGTGACCGTTTCGGGTCAGCTCCCCGAGGCGCTCCACCGTCGGGCGGATGACGCCGAGGATACGCCGAGAGGGGTCGCTGCTCCTGGGGAGATCGATCTGCTGCAGCAGCCTGAGCGCATGGGCGGAGACCGTATTGCAGGCGATGATCACCAATGGGCAACCGCAGGCAAAGAGATGTGACACCGCCTCACGAGCGTACTCGTATATCGTCGGGAGGGAGTGTTTCCCATAGGGTGCTCGGGCATTGTCGCCGAGGTAGAGGAAGTCATACTCCGGCAGCAGCTTGCGCAGATAGCGAAGGATCGTCAGCCCACCATAGCCTGAGTCGAAGACCCCGATCGGAGCCTCCATAAAGGGGAAAGGTGTCGGTGTCCTGCCTGTCGTCATAAGCCCACCTCTATGTCACGCCCGAAGGGGTGAAGTGCTATGCCGGCAAACTTGAAGTGCTGTCTCCCGAAGGGGATCCCGATGATTGTGATGCAGAGGAGTATCCCGAAGAGGAAGTGCGTGAGGGCGATCCAGATACCGCCGAGGATAAACCAGAGGATATTGAGGATCGTGCTCCCCAGCCCTCCCTGTGAGTCGCTCACCTTGCTTCCGAAGGGGAAGACCATCACCGCTGCGATCTTGAAGAGCTGAAAGCCAAAGGGGATCCCCACGATCGTCAGGCAGAGCACCAGTCCCGCTGTCATATAGCCGATGGCGGTCTCCAGTCCCCCGAAGATCCACCAAATAATATTCCCTATGATCTTCATCACTCTCCTATCATCTTGAGAAACCTATCCGCCGCGATGGCGGCACGACAGCCGATGCCGGCGGCAGATACAGCCTGACGGTAGACCGGGTCGGCCACATCGCCGGCGGCATAGACCCCCTCGATCTCTGTCGCCGGGTCGCCACTATCCTTCGTGTGGATAAATCCATGCTCATCGAGTTTCAGCTGCCCCCCTAGGAAGTCAGTATTGGGCTTATGCCCGATAGCCTCGAAGAAGCCATCAATCGCAATCTCGGTGCGCTGCTCGTCTGCTTCGCCCTTATTGATCACAAGCTTCGCTCCCTGCACGGTAGGCTCCCCGAAGAGTCCCTCTGTCTGATGCTTCCAGAGCACCTCGATATTCTCCGTCTCTTGGACCCGGTCCTGCATCACTTGGCTGGCACGCAGTTCATCTCGACGGACGATGAGATAGACTTTCTTCGCCAAGCTGGAGAGATAGATCGCATCACCGCAAGCGGTGTCTCCACCTCCGACGACGGCGACGGTCTTCCCTTTGTAGAAAAAACCGTCGCAGGTGGCGCAGGCGCTCACGCCGGCACCCATATACTTCTTCTCCTCCGGCAGTCCGAGCATCTTGGCTGAGGCACCGGTGGCTATGATGACCGTCTTGGCTGTGATGGTATACTCACCATCCACCGTGGCGACAAAGGGTCGCTTGCTGAGGTCCACCTGTGAGACCAGTCCGGAGCGGACCTCTGCCCCATAGCGCTCAGCCTGCTTGCGCAGGTCATCCATCATCTCGAAGCCTCCCACGCCCTCAGGGTAGCCGGGGAAGTTCTCAATTGAGGTCGTCTCCGTCAACTGTCCGCCCGGCTGCAGTCCCTCCAGGATGATGGGGGAGCGGTTGGCGCGAGCGGCGTAGATGGCAGCGGTATATCCCGCCGGTCCGGAGCCGATGATCAGGATGTCTGTTCGGGTATTCTTATCTGTATTCATGTCGGTATTATCTTAAGTCTATCAGCTTTGCTCCCTTCGCTTTATC
>CAMXXM010000135.1 GCA_947253195.1 uncultured Porphyromonas sp. | reverse complement strand
GTCCTCATCCTCGTCGACGGCAAGCGGCTGATGGGAGACCTCGGCGGGCAGGTCAATCGCGACGTCATCGACCCGACTCGGATCGACCGCATCGAGGTGATCCGCGGTGCCTCGTCCGCCCTCTACGGCAGCGACGCCATAGCCGGCGTGATCAATATCATCACCCGCAAGAGCACGCGCGACCTCTCGCTCGTCAATACCACCCGCATCGGCTCCTACGGCTCGGTGATCCAGTCGACCTCCGCACAGGCGACGATCGGCAGGGTCTCCTCGCGGACGGACTTCCACCTCAAGCACTCCGCCGGCTGGCAAAACACCACCTACGAGGACCCCAATAGGTACGAGCACCCGGTGACCAACTCCGTCAATAACACCAGCAACCCTTACCTCGACTATACCCTCGGTGAGCGGCTCGACTGGCACCCCTCCAAGCTCCTCTCAGCCTACCTCGAGGGAAGCGTCTACCGCAAGGACATCCACCGACCCACCGGCATCCCGGACTATAAGACCTACGACTTCCGCTACCGCAACGCCTCCGCCGCCACCGGCATCCGCTGGCAGCTCCCAGAGGGACACCTGCTGACGGCGGACCTCCTCTACGACCGGCACGCCTACTACTACGTCTACACCGGGCTTACCTGGATCAAGGAGTGGGATGATAAGGGTAAGGAGAATAGCTACCCCTACTACCCCGGCGACGTCGCCCTGCAGAGCGATCAGCAGAGACTGATCGGGCACCTGAAGGGAGTCCTCAAGCTGCCGGCACACCATCGCCTCAGCACCGGACTGGACCTGCAGTACAATTGGCTCACCGCCCCTTACCGTCTCGACCGCGATCGGGTGCAGGACTATCTCCTCGGGCTGTATCTGCAGGACGAGTGGGATCCCGTCGACCGGCTCAACGTCACCGCCGGCGCACGACTCACCTATCATCCTGCCTTTGGACTAAAGCTCTCGCCAAAGCTCTCCCTCAGGTATAAGGTGGGACCGGTCAATCTCCGCGGGACTTACTCGGAGGGCTTCAAGACACCCTCCAATAAGCAGCTCCACTACCGCTACGTCCGCCAGATGGGGATGCTGGCACTCTATCTCGGTAACGAGGGACTGGATGCCCAGTCGAGCCGCTACCTGTCGGGTGACGTCGAGTATCGGGAGGGGTCCCTCTCCCTCCACGTCACGGGGTATGCCAATTGGCTCCGCAATATGATCACCCTCGTCACTGTGCCGCGCTCTGAGGCTCCGTCGGAGCTACTCCTCACCTACGACCCGGCGCGCGTGCGGATGTATAAGAATATGGACAGCGCCCGCACCCTCGGGGTGGACTTCCAGGGGAAGTGGCAGGTGCTGCCCTCGCTCGCTCTCTCGGCGGGCTACAGCTACCTCGATACCGATGCCCTGCTCTATGACCTCGAGGAGGAGACGATGAAGCGGGTGATCATCGACGGGATGGCACACCACCGCGGCACTATCGGTCTCGACTGGTCGCGCGAGCTGCTCCCCGACCGCTACCATCTCGGCGTGGGGCTCTATGGCAGGATGCAGAGCACACGCTACTACCAGGACGATGGTAATGGCAAGCCCTACAACCTCTGGCGGATCAATACCCGCCACGACCTTACCCTCAGCAACTCCTGGCGACTCGCCATCGATGCCGGGGTCGACAATATCTTCGATTACTACGAGACCACCTACCATGGGCTCCACTACGGGACCTACACTCCGGGGCGCACCTTCTACCTCTCCTGCACGATCAACTTCGGCAAGGGGCTTAAGTCTGCCTCCGGTCTGTCTCGCCGACAGTCTACAGACGATGACTCCGAGGAGTGATCGCACCTATAGTTTTTTTACTCACCTTTTTACCATCACTTTACTATGCGTAAGCTAACGAAACTGATGCCCCTCCTACTGATGGGCATGCTCGCTACAGCCCTCAGCGGCTGCGAGGAGAGCAACAAGCCGGACCTAAAGTCCAATTTTGACCGCAAGATGACTGCCGTGACGCAGGAGGTCAAGACGAAAAAGAGCACCGATAAGGCACTCCTCCTCGTCTCCTTCGGCAGCACCTGGGACGCTCCACAGCAGTCCTTCAAGGAGCTGATCAAGAGCTTCAAGGCAAAGTTCCCCGACCGGGACGTCTACTTCTCCTTCACCTCCGAGATCTGCATGACTCGCTGCGCCCAGAAGGGGTGGAACTACTATGCACCGAAATTCTATCTGGAGGCGCTTGGTAATGCCGGATACAAGGACATCGCCGTGCAGTCCCTCCACGTCATCCCCGGTGAGGAGTATCTCCGGGTGTTGAGTTACATCAAGGATTTCCACAACCACAGCGTCGAGGGAGGAAAGACCCCCTTTGCCGATGTGACCGTCTACCTCGCCGGACCGCTCCTCCACGAGGGGGTCGACTGCGACAAGGTGGCCGCCGAGCTGCACAAGGTCTACGGCAAGGAGGTCAAGGCCGGTAAGCTCGTATGCTTCATGGGCCATGGTAACCCTGCCGGTATGGACTTCCACAACGGCAACACCCGCTACGTCATGATCGAGAAGGCGCTCCAGAAGCTCGACAAGCACTACTTCGTCGCCACAGTCGATATGGAGGGCAACTATGTCGGTGATATGATCGGACGGATGAAGGCCGCCGGCTTTACCTCCGGCGAGGTGATCCTCCACCCGCTGATGTCCATTGCCGGTGACCACGCCAATAACGACCTCAAGGGCGGGGTAGGTACCCCGGCCGAGGAGGGCAGCTGGCGCGCTGAGATGGTCAAGGCCGGCTACACCTGCACGCTCGAGAATTGCATCATGAAGGGACTTGCCGACTATCCCGCCATCGCCAACGTCTGGATCAGCCACATGGAGCAGGCCCTGAAGGAGGCGCCCATGTATCCTGAGAAGGAGGACTAATTCTCTCCTCTCACACTCTCAGCGTCCCCTGTCGTGCATCCCACGGCAGGGGACGCTCCTTGTATGCCAATTCGTACTTTTATGAGCCGGAGGGGATAGAAAAACGAGATTGCCTTTACTGAGGTGATAAGAGACAACAAAATAGGAAGTAGTCAGAGCTTATGGAAACAGCAGAGGTGTGGGGGCTATTTTCTGCATTCTCCCCCTCCTCACCGCGGCACATCAAAATGCGAATTAGTCCTGAAACTTATGCCGTTAACAGATGATCCCTTCGCTGCCATTGTCTAAAGCAACAGGACCGGCTCCAATCTTGAAGCCGGCCCTTACGCCATCGGTGCTGCCAAGCTGAAACTGGCAGCCAAGTTTCCATGAGAAGAGTCGGATCAGAAACCATTGAGCCGGAGAGCGAGGGTGTCCTCGTACTCGGTCTGTGCCTCCACCAGCTCTCGGCGCATCCGGTGGACGATCTCACTGTAGGCGGGGTCATCGTAGACATTCTTCATCTCGTGCGGATCCTCCTGCAGGTCGTAGAGCTCCCAGAAGTCCCGGTCGAGGTAGAAGTGGATCAGCTTGTACCGCTCATCGCGCACCCCGTAGTGACGCATCACGCTGTGCTCGGCAGGGTACTCGTAGAAGTGGTAGTAGATCTTGTCCCGCCCGGGGAGCTCCTTTGCTCCCTTGAGCAGCGGAACAAGGGACTTGCCCTGGATGTCCTCCGGGATCGCCACGCCGGCGAGCTCAAGGAAGGTGGGCGCAAGGTCGATATTCTGCGTCAGCTCCTCGATGGCTCCTCGAGCATCGAGTCCCTTGGGGAGGTGCATCAAGAGCGGGTAGTGCATCGACTCCTCGTACATAAAGCGCTTGTCAAACCAGCCGTGCTCGCCCATGTAGAAACCCTGGTCGCCGAGGTAGAGGACGATAGTCGTGTCCCAGAGCCCCTCCTCCTTGAGGTAGTCGATGATCCGTCCGACACCCTCGTCGATCGGGTGGATCACCTTGGCGTAGTCGCGCATATAGCGCTGGTACTTGTACTCCATCCGCTCCCGGTCGGTCATCGTGCTGTCCCAGTAGTGGTCCGTCATGGGGCGGTAGTAGGCGAGGAGCTTAGCCCTATCCTCCTCGTCCATACCGGAGAGGATCCACTCGTAGGTCTTCGAGTAGTGGGTCGGGTGGTCGTCACGGAGGAGCTTGCAGTCATAGGCGGGATCCATATGCTCCCCGATATTCATCTCCGCTCGCGCGGCTGCCGGTCGTCCGGCGTAGTCATCGTAGAAGTTTTCCGGAAGCTCAAAGGTCACATCCTCATACAGGTCGAGATCCTCGATGCGGGGCATCCAGTTGCGGTGCGGTGCTTTGTTCTGCACCATCAGCATGAAGGGGCGACTCTTGTCCCGACTGCGGAGCAGGTCGAGGCTCTTGTCGGTGATCAGGTCGGTGACGTACCCCTTCTCCCTCACCGTGTCATTGGGAGCGGAGATGAAGGAGGGGTTGTAGTAGTCGCCCTGACCCGGCAGGATCTCCCAGTGGTCAAATCCCTGCGGAAGTGAGGTGAGATGCCACTTGCCGACAATGGCGGTCTGGTACCCTGCCGCCCGGAGCAGCTTGGGGAAGGTCTGCTGGTCGCCGTCAAAGACGCTGTGCTCGTTATTCGTGAAGCCGTTCTTATGCGAGTGCTTCCCCGTCAGGAGGCAGGCGCGGGAGGGTCCGGAGATGGAGTTGACGACGAAAGCGTTGTCAAATCTCACCCCGTCCTCCTCGGCGAGCCGGTCAATATTGGGCC
>CAMXXM010000134.1 GCA_947253195.1 uncultured Porphyromonas sp. | reverse complement strand
CATCAGACTGCGAGCCGGCCATATTATGTTCGACTAGCATTATCTTTGGCAAACATACTTTTTCCATGGATTAAATTTATTGACAGAGATGACGCATTTGAATGACTTCTGTAAGGCTCAAATGCGTCACCCCTGCGGTTCCTGCAGGGGTAACGCATTTGAAGCCCGAGAATCCAAAAACACCTCGAAAAGCAAGCGAAAACATCTGATGGTTAATGTCTTGCACTGATTCCCATCTGAGGCCAGACAACTTAACAGCTGATAATCAAACATATACCACCAACACATCCTCTCTGTGATCCGAGGATCACAGAGAGGGGAATCATCCCATTTACCCTCCGGACCACATTCTTCTCTGTCTTGTTTACCGCGCTTATGTCCGGGTATAAAACCCGGCGACAAGTTGAGCTGTACGCTCAGCAGCACAAAGGTCTCTCTGTGCAAATGATAAGGTGGTCTTGTCAGGTGAGCTGACTTCAGTAAGGACCGGAGACTCACTTCACGGCACCAATTTACTTGACACATCCACTGACAGAACACGCAAAGAGGGTGCGCCGCAACTCGTGCGACGCACCCTCAGATAGTGTTTGATAATGATCCCTATCGGGTCATCAGTCCAGTCGGGTCAGCTTGAGGACAACGTGGCGCTTACCTTTATTGGGAGAGATCGAGAGGATGTAAGTCTTGGTGGCAGGGTCGTAGGAGGTTTCACTCTTTACGACGGACCAGATGTCCCAGTCAAGCCACTCGCAACCAATAATCTCATCGGTCTGAGGATCAAACTCCAGTATCAGTTGATCATTCCATACGCCATAGATAGGCTCGCAGACCACTTTCGTTGGCGAGACGGTACTCATATAGTAGTTTTCGGCACCGTTGTTGACGTTGCCCTTAACATCAAAGCCCCAGACATTCTGATCCAGCATCTCATAGCGGTATGTACCTTCGTACTTACTGCGCTCCTTGATGGTGACGATCATCTGACCGAAGTTACCGCTGATCGTATACTCGGGATCTGCCGTGCCGAGCTCAAGCTTGACAGCAGATCCATCTACTGTCACGTAGTCGGTCTTCAGGGTTGCCTTGATTTCGGCATCACTCTCGCCGGCCTTGATGACGACCGGGTCAAGCGTGATTCCGTCGATAGGAAACTTCGCTCCATCGATATGATCGTGTGAGAGCTTCACATCGACCTTGACATCCTCAGCTGCTGCCTTGGATGCCACAGCCAGGTGGACCTTACCGAGTGTCACCTTCTTAGTGGGCTGATCCTTGAGAAGCGAGATGGTACTGAGCCGAATGTTGGTAGCCCCAAGATTCTTGTACATCCCCTTAAACTCAATGATCTTCTTGGTCTCCATACTCTCCGGCGTAAACCCATACTCACCTTTCTCTACGGGCTCATCGTAGAGACAGGACTGGAACGTCAGAAGTCCGGCCAAGAGAAATAGAAATCCGATATATTTTTTCATGGATTGAGTATTCTTAAATATAAATAGAATAAAGCTGTCTCAATATGGTGTTACTTGGCCCAGAAAATCTTATCTCTCTGGGGATCCTTAACGACCACATGAGCCTTGTTGTTGGCCACCTCAGACGGAGGATAGACAAGTAGGTTGGGGATGTGATTGGAGCTTGCAGATGGGTATACAGACTTGGGGATGTCCGTGGGGACACCGGTGCGACGATAGTCACTCCAGAGCTCATAGCCATTGACACCGGCAAGGGCGATGTACTTCTGATTAAGAATAAGCTCCAGCTTGTCGCTGCTGCTGTCCCAAGATCCAGCCCTGCCTGCGAGATACTCGCTTACAATACCGTCAAGGGTGGCATCAGCCCACTGAGCATCCTCACCCTCTCTGAGCAGAGGATTCTCAAAGCGACCCACCTCGAGCCAGCGGAAATCATCCTTCACTGCCGCCTCGTAGACAGACTTGGCATCACCTGCGAGGAGACCTCTCTGGATCGCCTCTGCCTGGAGGAAGAGACTCTCAAAAGCAGGCATGATCCACGCCGGCTGATCGTAGGTCTTGGCAAGACCGGGACCGGACACCATAGAGGTATCATTCGGTCCGTGCTCAGCCTTGTACGCACTATTGTCGTTACCAAACTGAACACCTACATAGCCATTTCCCCACTTGTCGCCTACCGGACGGAAGATTGCCTCGATACGACGATCATTGCCGTTATTGAGCTTGCTGAGGAGGTATTCGCCTGCACGATTATAGGCATCAATAGGCTTACCTGCATGGTTCTTGTAGTACTTGACCCAGAAGGGGGAGACTTTGCCATTGTCGTTCTTGTAGCCGAGGGATGCCTCTACATCCTCACCGGCTCCAAGGAAACCGGCACCATTGGCAACGATCTTGTCCACCTCGGACTTGAGTGCCCCCTGGTCCTTGACGTTAACCATCCTAAGTACGAGACGAAGACGAAGGGTGTTGCCAAACTTACGCCACATCTGCGCCTTACCCTTGAAGACCTTGTCCACATTGGCAAGCTTAGGATCGGTGTCCTCATTGATCTCCTGCTGGAGGAGCTTGTCAGCAGCGTCCAGCTGTGCGATCATGTCGGTATAGATATCCTCTGCTTTATCATGCTTGGGGGTCATAATGCCCTTGAAGCTCTCAGAGTAAGGGAGGTCACCATAGCTATCCACAAGGATATGGAAGCCATAGACCTTCAGGATCTTAGCGATACCCTCATAGCCGGGATTCTTACGCTCCTGAGCCTGGGTCTCGAGAGAGTTAACGTTCTCAAGGATGCGGAAGAGGTCATTCCAGACACTCTGATTGAATTGTCCGTTGATGACGTAAGACTCCACATCAGTATTGGATCCATACTGCCCTGAGCGCGCCCAGCAGCCAAGCCAGTGGAAGTACCACTTCTGACCATCAGCACTATCATGGTCTGTATTGCTGGCACTCGTAAAGGCGGCCATACTGTGCTCAATATGAGGGAGCAGAAGATCAGGAGTCATCTTGTCCTTCGTGCCCTCATTGGGGTTGTTATTTATATTGAAATCACAACCACTAAGAGCAACTAATAGAAGCGCCGAGAGTGCGATTGAGATGAATTGTTTCATATCGTTCATTATTTCAATTGTAGGTGGAAGAAAAACTACTACAGGCGTAGCGTGATACTACCACCCCATGTCCTGGAGGGCGGATAAACAGACGCAGTGATTGAGCCTGCCTCGTTGCCATCATATACACTGAAGTCAGGATCACTCCACTGATTGGTACGCGGCGTCCAAAGCATCAGGTTGCGACCCACGAGTGAGATGTCTACACCCTTGAGCACACTCTGGTGACTGAGCCACTTCTCCGGGAGGGAGTACGACACGGTCAGCTCACGCCAACGCCATGTATCAGCACTGAAGAGCATATTCGTACCCACAGCCTGATAGTTGTCTCCGTGGAAGAAATCGTAGAAGCTTTGCACCGTCACGTTGTCATTGTTGACATACTTAGGCTCCAGAGGTTTGCCCTGGGCATCAGTCTTGCCCTGGTTGTCATCGTAGACGGAGTTGGGGAAGACAAAGCGCTCACGACCATTGGCAGCAGTGATCAGAGACTGACCATCCCATGCCATGGTGCGACCCTGGATATTGAAGGAGTAGTGCCCGCCCTTGTACTCAAAGAGTGTGCTTACCGTAAGTCCCTTCCAGCTGATGCTCGGAGCAAGACTGAGGATATGGAGCGGCATTGTACGACCATAGTTCGTATTACCGGACTCAGGTGAGGGATTTCCTGTAAACTTATCGACAATCACCTTGCCATCCGGAGTCCTATTGTAGTCCTTGGTGCTGTAGATAAATGCAGGCTTATCAACTACTGCGATGGCACGAGCCATATAGTATCCGCTGAGCACCATCTCATTCATCCCTTCATAGAGACTTAGGATCTTACTATTATTGTAAGAGTAGTTGAGCGTAAAGTCAAGGTCCACTCCCGCGTATCTGATCAGCGGAGTTAGCTTGAGGGAGAGCTCAAGACCATAGTTACGGAAGCTGGCCGCATTGACGGTGGCGGTAGAGGCACCATAGCCCTTTGAGGTGGCAACATCAATCACCTGATTGGTATTGCGCTGGTCATACCACGAGAAGTCAAGTGTGGCCCTATCCTTGAAGAGTGAGGTCTCAAATCCCAGCTCAAGACTGTTAATAAACTCCGGCTTAAGGTTGGGATCAACCGTATACTTGTACGGCTCATATCCCGGGACACCGTCGAGAGGGAAGCCCTCCGTCTGGTGATATCTGCGGATCAACTGATAGGCACTCAGGTAGGAGTTACCGGTCTTATTGTAAGAGGCACGAAGCTTAAGGAAAGTGAGGTAGTCACTCTGCAGACCGGGGATTGCGTCGGTCATGACTACAGACGCGTTAACACCGGGATAGAAGAAACTATTATTCTCAGGGCTCAGCACAGAGACCTTATCATTACGACCGGTAAGCTCGACATTGAGCCAGCCCTTGTAGCCAAAGGAGAGACTACCGTAGAAAGACAACATCCTGTAGTCCATCAGCCTGTCGGTAGGAGTAGCCTCACCAACACGACCGGAGACATTATAGAGATCCTCAATCACCAGAGGAGAGGCGGATGCACCAAGCCATACCTGGCGCTGATCCCTATAGTAGGATCCGAGGATACCACCGATCTTGAAGTCATCCCACTTATAGTCAG
>CAMXXM010000133.1 GCA_947253195.1 uncultured Porphyromonas sp. | reverse complement strand
GTCGATAGTGGGTCACCACAGCGCACTCCTTGGCGAAGCCCTTGACATGCTCCGCCTCCCGGCTGAGGAAGGACTTAGGGATCAGAAGGGGGAAGTAGGCGTTGCTGACGCCGGTCTCCTTGAATGACTTATCGAGAAGCTCCTTCATCCGCTCCCAGATAGCGAAGCCGTATGGCTTGATGACCATACAGCCGCGGACGGCAGCATTCTCCGCCAGGTCAGCCTTCAGTACGATGTCATTGTACCACTGGGAGTAGTTCTCTGACCGGGGCGTGATTGCCTTGATTTTCTTGGCCATATTCTTTGGCGATTTTATTGAAAGTATGTTTGGATAACAAAGGTACCACTTTTTGCAGATCCTCAGAGGACGATCAGCCGCTCCTCCACCTCGGGGGCTGTGACAAAGGCGAGGACGAGCGAGTCCGGATAGGTGTGGTGGCTCTCGGAGAGGGTACTTAACTCGCTCCCCGACCTGTAGGATACCGCCACCTCACCGAGGCGACTGACAGCGAAGTGTCCCGGTGCGAGGAGGGTGATGTCCGTCTGAAAGTCCCGCACGTAGCGACTGAAGGCCTTGAAGATCGCCTCCTTGGCACTCCATAGCTCAAGTGGGCTTATCTGAGGGAAGCACGCCATTGCTCGGCGATCTGCCTCCGTGGTGTAGCGTGGGAGGATCCTCGCTGCCTGATCCGCCTTATCCTCCACATCGATGCCTACCGGTAGTAGTCCCGAGGGAGCCACCTGGAGGGCGACGCTGCAGTGGCAGTCGGAGGAGGAGTAGAGGAGGTCGGGTCGGTTGGAGAAGTAGGGCGCTCCGTCCGAGTAATGTGCCACATGAGGCAGCTCCTCGTCGGCAAAGAGCCTCCGGAGTCCCCGCTTCAGCGTCAGGTGGGTATCCTCACTTGAGTCGATGCGGGGGATCACCACCACAGAGGACCTGTTCGTCATGGCCTCTCCTCAGTCTCTTGCTCCCTCACCTCGTCATCTTGAGCCTTCGCAGGGTCAGGGATGAAGAGGATCTTGCTGATGCGTCTATTGGTGATGGAGAGTACCTTGAATTGATGCCCCTCGATCGTGATCACCTCATTGACCTGGGGAAAGTCCCCCTTCACCTCCAGCAGCAGTCCCGCCAGTGTCTCCGCCTCGTCTGATACCCTTAAGATGGCATCGTAGTCCTCCACCTTGACGATACGGAGGAAGTCAAGGATACTGATCTTGCCATCGAAGACAAAGGACCCGTCAGGAAGCTCCCTGTAGAGCTGCTCGTCCTCATCGTACTCGTCCTCGATGTCCCCGACGATCTCCTCTAATAGATCCTCCATCGTCACCAGACCACTCGTGCCACCATACTCATCCACCACGATCGCCATATGGCGGCGCTCCTTGCGGAAGACCTCCAGCATATGGCTTACCTTCACGTCCTCGGGCGTGTAGAGTACCTCTCTCAGCAGTCCCTCCCATCGGAAGTCGGGTGCCTCGCCGAGATGCTGCAGGAGGTCCTTGGCGTACAGGATCCCCTTGATCGAGTCGATCCGCTTGTCGTAGACCGGTATGCGCGAGTAGCCACACTCCTCCACGAAGGAGAGTACCTCCGCATAGGGTGTTGAGAGCTCCAGCGCCGCCATGTCGATCCTCGGTGTCATCACCTCGGAGACTGTCTTGCGCTGGAAGAGAAGGATCTCATTCAGCACCCCCTGCTCATCGCTGTCCTCCGTTGTCAGTTCGATTGCCTTGCTGAGGTCCTCACGGTCGAGCTCAGACTTATTCTTTGTCAGGGACTTGCCGATCACTTCGCCCATACGGACGAGAGCCTTATTGATCCCCTTGAGGGCGCCATAGAAGGTGAAGAGCGTCGTGACATTACGACGTGCCACCCGGAGCGGATCCATCTGCGTGGAGACCTTCGGGATAATCTCACCCACCAGCAGGATCGCAAAGGTGATGACCACCACCTGCAGTATGAAGCCGAGCGTACGCGCATGAGAGAAGTCCAGCGTCTGATTGACGACCGAGTCACTCAGCATCACGATCGCCGTATTGACGAAGTTATTGGAGATCAATATCGTGCTGAGCATATACTCCCCATGCTCCAGCAGATAGATCACCTTCTTGTCCCGCTCCTCCTTAGAGGACTTCAGCTCCTCCAGCTGCGACGGGGTGAGGGCGAAGTAGGCCACCTCCGAAGAGGAGCAGAAGCCACTGTAGTAGAGACAGACTGCGATCAGTACCAGAGTAATGACCAGCGTCACGATGCCCTCCGATCCCAGCGGGATCACGCCCACTCCTTTTAGCAGCCCACTACTGATGTATTCGATGCCTTCCAAAGATAAAAATTACTATGTTGTCTATCATCGGGGATATCAAAAAGGCAGACCAGACTCAGCATCCTTACTGAGCGTCTCTCTATAGTCTGCGTAAGGCGAAGTGATCGACTCCTCTTGAGGGGTCACTGTCTTGGGCTGAGGCTTGGAGATGAGAGCCACCTGGTCAGCGATGATCATCGCCTTACGAGTGTATCTATCCTCTCCACTGCGGTACCTCTTGTAGGTCAGTCTGCCGACGACACGCACCTTATACCCCTTGCGGACGTGGGTCTCCACATAGTGAGCGGGCTCGCGGTAGCAGACAACGTCATGCCAGTCTGTCACAGCTCCACCCGGAGTGTCGGGGAGGAGGCTGTCTGTCGCCACGCTGAATGACGCCATACAGGTCCTCTCATCCAGGTAGCGGATCAGCGGGTCATGCCCCACGTTGCCCTGCAGCTCTACCCTGCAGTATGTATCGCTGTCACCCATGACTCACGACCGGAGGAGAGCGATCAGCTCCTCGGTGGTATAGCTCTGCTGCTCACCCGACTCCATATCCTTGACGCTGATGGTATGCTGCTCAATCTCGTCATCGCCGATGAAAGCGACATAAGGGATCGAGAGCGCATTGGCGTAGGACATCTGCTTCTTCATTTTCGCATCGTCCGGGTAGACCTCCGTCGTGATCCCCTCACTGCGGAGCACGCCGAGTAGGGGAAGAATGTAGTCCAGAGCTTTCTCCCCAAAGTTGATGAAGAGCAGCTGCGTCCCCGAGTGGGCCGACTCGGGATAGAGATCCAGCGCCTCCAGCACATCGAAGATCCGCTCCGCACCGAAGGAGATCCCCACACCGCTCATGCCGCTCTGCCCGAATACTCCTGTGAGATTGTCGTACCGACCTCCACCGGTAATGCTCCCCATAGGCGTGTCGAGCGCTTTCACCTCGAAGATAGTCCCGGTGTAGTAGTCCAAGCCTCGTGCCAAAGAGAGGTCCAGCCGAACCTCATTCTGCAGGCGACAGTGGCGTAGCTTGTCAAGGATGTAGGTCAGCTCCTCCACCCCCGTACGACCCACCTCGCTCTCACGGAAGAGGTCGGCGAGCTTCTCCAGCTTCTCCTCGTTGCTTCCCGAGAGTCCGAGGATGGGCTTTAGGCGACTGATCGCCTCCGCGCCGATGCCCTTGCCACGCAGCTCCTTCTCGACACCCTCCCAGCCGATCTTCTCCAGCTTGTCGATGGAGACGGTCAGGTCGATGATGTTATTGATCCCCAGCTGCTCGCTGATGGCAGTGAGGAGCTTCCGGTTATTGAGGAGGATCACGACCCGCACGCCCAGCTTGGCGAAGACGGTGTCGATGATCTGTGTCAGCTCCACCTCATGCAGGAGGGAGTCGGAGCCGATCACGTCGGCATCGCACTGGTAAAACTCGCGGTACCGACCCTTCTGAGGCCGATCCGCACGCCATACCGGCTGTATCTGATACCGCTTGAAGGGGAGGGTGATCTCGTCACGGTGCTGCACCACATACCGGGCAAAGGGAACCGTCAGGTCATATCGCAGTCCACGGTCGCAGGCTCGGGAGGCAAAGTCAGCCGGATCGATCGTCAGCAGCTCCTGACGATCAAAGTCCTTGAGACAGTCGCCCGAGTTGAGGATGCGGAAGATCAACCGATCCCCCTCATCGCCATATTTCCCGAGTAGGGTGGTGAGGTTCTCCATCGCCGGCGTCTGAATCTCGCGATAGCCATAGAGCCGGTAGGTGCTGATGATCGTATTGAGTATGTAATTGCGCTTCGCCATCTCCTCGGGGGAGAAGTCGCGAGTGCCCTTGGGTATGCTTGGTTTCTGAGCCATAAGTGATTTTGCTACAGAGGGATGAGGTTAGTACGTATTATAGGAGCGGATCTTGTCCATCTTCTTCCTGGTCTTGGGTCGCATGGGGTCGTCGGAGTAGCCGAGCGACACCACCAGCTGGACCGTCTTCCCTCGAGGTATCCGGAGGATGTCCTGGATCTTCTTATTGTCCAGCCAGCCTATGACGCAGGTGTCAAGCCCCTCGTTGCGTGCTGCCAGCGTGAGGTAGCCCACGGCGATACCGATGTCGATCCGGGAGAAGTGCTGTTTCTTGAGGAGGTTTCCCACTTTCGCCGCCACATTGGCTGCCTCCTCGACTACGACGATGAGCGCCGGTGCCTCCTTGGCAAAAGTGTTCATCGACGGGAGTAGGGGGGAGGTGAGGCACTTCGCGACAGCGACCTTGAGCTCCGGATCATCAACGACGATGAAGCGCCAGGGTTGCGAATTGGTGGCAGACGGTGCCAAATGTGTCAGATCAAGTATGCGCTCGATCGCCTCACGTGGCACCGGCTTATCAAGATAC
>CAMXXM010000132.1 GCA_947253195.1 uncultured Porphyromonas sp. | reverse complement strand
TCTGATCTACAAGGAAATATGGCACTTTTACCGTGCAAAGGTCTCATATAGGTATCAGCCCAGTCGCTCAATGGCGTACCGGACCCTTTGCTTGGTCTCCTTGACACCGATGAAGTCGATGATGTCGTAGATGTAGAGCCCTATCGCCTCACCTACGAGTGCCACTCTGAGAGCGTTCATCACCACCCCTATCTTATAGCCTTTCTCCTCCAGCCAGTCGTGAGTCTTCCCGTCGAGTAGCTTTATATCGAGAGGTCTAGGGAAGGTGTCGATATACTCCATGTACTCTGTGAGTTGCTTGGCGCTATCTTCCTTCCACCGCTTCTTGACTGACTTCTCATCAAAGTCAGTCGGAGCTTGGAGGAGGTAGCCTGTCTGATCGACGACATCCGGGAGGAGCGTCAGTCGCTCCCGAGTCAGATCAAGGGCACAGACCAGCCTATGGTGGTCACAGGTGATGCCGGCTTGCTCAAGGTACGGCATACAGAGGTCAGCTAAGCGGTCGAGGTCGCAGATCCGGATGTACTGCTGATTGAACCACTTTCCCTTCTCGTAGTCGAAGCGGGCACCGCTCTTATTGACACTGCTGAGGTCAAATCGACGGATGAGGACATTCATCGGCATAAGCTCTATGTCATCTCCAGGATTCCACCCCAGGAGAGCGAGAAAATTAACCACCGCCTCAGGCAGGTAGCCACTCTCGCGATAACCCGGGCTCACAGCCCCGTCCTCCGGCGACTCCCAGCGAAGGGGGAAGACCGGGAAACCAAACTTGTCTCCATCTCTCTTGCTGAGCTTGCCACTGCCCTCCGGCTTAAGCAAGAGAGGCAGGTGCGCAAAGTGAGGCATCTCCGCCTCCCAGCCAAAGGCACGATACAGCAAGACATGGAGGGGTGTGGAGGTGACCCACTCTTCCCCGCGTATGACGTGAGAGATCTTCATCAGGTGGTCATCTACTACGTTTGCCAGATGGTAGGTGGGGAGATCATCGCTTTGCTTGTAGAGTACCTTGTCATCAAGCTCCGAGGAATTGATGGTCACCTCTCCGCGTACCATATCGGTGAAGCTGATCGCCTCTCCCGGCTCTATCCGAAGTCGCACAACGTAAGGCACACCTGCCTGCTCCAGCTCCTCGCACTCGCTCTCGGTCAATGCGAGGGAGTTGCGCATACCCATGCGGGTGGATGCATCGTACTGAAAGTTCTTAGTGCTCTCGCGAGCCTGCTCCAGTTCCTCAGGGGTGTCATACGCCTTGTAGGCCTGACCACTATCCAGTAGCTCACGGACATACTTGCGGTAGATGTCCCTGCGCTCGCTCTGGCGATAGGGTCCATACTCACCTCCCACACCTACACCCTCGTCTATATGGATGCCAAGCCACTTAAGGGACTCAATGATGTAGTCCTCTGCTCCGGGGACAAACCGACGAGAGTCGGTATCCTCGATCCGCAGGAGCATTTTTCCCCCTTGATTTTTAGCAAAGAGGTAATTGTATAGAGCCGTTCGTACTCCTCCGATATGGAGTGGCCCGGTAGGGCTGGGAGCAAATCGTACTCTTACCTGTGATGGAGTAGTATCAGTCATGTCTGTATTCTTATCTTTCGTTCTTTAGCGTTGCATGGGGTGATCAGTAGGGATCCTCGTCGTGCATTCTCCCTCCGGCATTGCTCTCCGGCTCCTCATCAGTATCAAAGGACTCCTCGGTATCATCCTCACTCTCATCAAGCTCGACCCCCTGTAGGGTGCGATTGAGATTCTGCTCCACGAGGGGAGAGACTGCCTCAAAGTTATTGATCGTAATGCTCTTCCAGATCAAGTCCTTGAGCTCTGCCACTCCCTCTCCGGTGACGGAGGAGAAGAAGCAGACAGGCACCCCCTCGGGAAGGGTTGCGCTGATCATTTCCTTGAGATCCTCATCGATGAGGTCAGACTTTGAGATACCCAAGACCCTATTCTTGTCCAGTAGCGAGGGGTTGTACTTCTCCAGCTCTCCCAGCAGTATCTCATACTCCTCTGCGATGTTGTCAGCATTGGAGGGGATGAGGAAGAGTAGGGCGGCATTGCGCTCGATATGTCGGAGGAAGCGGAGCCCCAGCCCCTTACCCTCAGCAGCACCCTCGATGATCCCGGGGATGTCTGCCATGACGAAGGAGCGGCCATCGCGGTACTTCACGATGCCGAGGTTGGGTACCAGTGTCGTGAAGGGGTAGTTGGCCACCTTGGGCTTGGAGGTAGTGATGGCAGATAGGAGGGTAGACTTCCCTGCGTTGGGGAAGCCTACTAGTCCCACATCGGCCAGTAATTTCAGCTGGAGTATCACCTCCCGCTCCTCGCGCGCCTCACCGGGCTGAGCAAAGCGGGGTGCCTGATTGGTCGAGGTGGCAAAGCGGGTGTTGCCCTGTCCTCCACGACCACCCTTGAGGATGCGGATCTCCTCACCATGCTCTCGCACCTCGGTAATATAGTCTCCGGTGTCAGCATCGTAGCAGGCGGTGCCGAGTGGGACGTCAATGTAGATATCCTCACCATCGGCGCCAGTGCGATTATTCTCGCCGCCGCTCTTGCCATTCTCTGCGAAGATGTGACGATTGAAGCGAAGGTGAAGTAGCGTCCAGTAGTTTCGGTCACCCCTGAGATAGACATCCCCTCCACGTCCACCATCACCTCCGTCAGGTCCTCCCTTAGGACTCCGCTTGGATCTGTAGAAGTGGACACATCCCTGACCTCCCTTGCCGCTCCGGCAATAGATCTTTACGTAATCGACAAATCCTGACTCAGCCATAGCGCTTATTCTTTAGAGGGTGTTTCTTCTCATTACGAGAGAGCGATCTGTAGCTCTCGCGGATTAGGCAATGTAGCTGTCGATCGCCTTGATGATCCGCTCTGTGATCTCATCGATGCTACCCTCGCCCTCTACGGCAACGTACTTGCCTTGCTTGGAGTAGAAGTTGCGGACCGGCTCCGTCTCACTATGGTAGACCTTGAGTCGCTCACGTGCCGACTCTTCATTGTCATCAGCACGGCCGGATACCTTTCCTCGCTCTAGGATACGGCTGATCAGCTCCTTTTCTCTGACCTGTAACTCCAGAAGGAGAGTGACGCTCTCGCCATGAGTCCTCAGCATCGTGTCCAGCGCATCAGCCTGAGCTACAGTGCGTGGAAAGCCATCGAAGATGATCCCTGCATACTCACCGGGATCCTTGATATGCCCCTCCATGATACTCACGATGGTCTCATCGGGTACGAGGTGTCCCTCGCTGATGAGGCTCTCCACCTTCTTACCCAGGGGAGTTCCCTTCTTGATCTCCGCACGGAGCAGGTCTCCAGTGGAGATGTGGTTGAGATTGTAGTGCTCCTTGATATGTGCACTCTGAGTACCTTTGCCGGAGCCGGGAGCCCCGAATATGATGATATTTAGCATGATATTATATATTGAGTGATTGATTCTTCTTTCGGAGGGACTCCTCATCGACCACGAAGATGTCATTGAGCATTCGTCCGAAGCCATTGTAGTCCAGTCCGTGACCCACGATAAAGTCATCCGGGATCTCCTTCCCCACATAGTCCAGCACCAGCGATGCATCCTTGTGTGCATTGGGTTTATCCAGCATGACAGCGATACGCACCTCCTCAGCGCCCCGGGAGAGGTAGAGTTTCTTAATCTGCGTCAGGGTAAACCCAGTGTCCACAAGATCCTCCAGCACCACCACTACGCGTCCCTTGACATCGATCTGTGGAGCCATCACCTCCGTGAGCCGACCCGTGGAGTGCATACCCGAGTAAGAGCTGTACTTCGCAAAGGTCATCTCATAAGGCTTGTCCAGCAGATAAGCAATGTCAGAGCCAAACATAAATGCCCCATTGAGGATACAGACAAAGAGCGGATCTCTGTCTCCCACATCAGCGATGATCTCCTTAGCAACTCTCGCTATCTGAGGGTGCAGCTCCTCCTGTGACAGATAGGGCCTAAATGTCAGCCCATCCACCTCGATTGACTTCATGATCTACGTTCCTGAGATTAAAAAACAAATTTACCATAAAGTATGTGCTTATGCCACCTCTTTGATCAAAAGATCGTCAGAAAGTCTCGCATCAAGCCTGCATAGCGGTCGCTGTACCCATCCCCTGTGGAGATAGTCAGGAGCTCCTCCGTGCAGTCGCTCTGCTCTCCTCCTGTCCACAGTCCGATGACTCGCTTGCAAGCCTTACCTGCCACGGTCTGTATGAGACAGCGGTGAAGCATATCCAGCCCGCAGGATGATGCTGCACGATCGTAGAGGGGTAGCTCGCTCATCGGGAGGACCACCGCGATGTACCCACTCGGTGATAGCAGCTCTGAGGAGATCCCGAAGAGCACCTCCGGGGGCAGCGTCCCACTATGTCGGGCGATCTGTCGCTGCTCATCCCCGGGGAGGTAGCTTCCATTGTGGTAGGGCGGGTTGCTGACGATTAGGTCGTACTCACGAGGCAGGGTACCAGAGCTTACTGAGCTGTAGTCCCCCTCTGTGAGGCTGAGTCTGGATGAGAATGGAGAGCGAGAGAAATTGCGCCTCGCAGTCTCTGCAGCCCCATGGTCAATCTCGACGGCAGCAACCTCTGCAGAGGGAAACATCTGAGCCATCATAAGTGCGATGACTCCCGTCCCGGTCCCCACGTCGAGTATCCGCTGAGGCTGGATAAGACTCCTCCTCAGCCACTCGATGGTGTATGC
>CAMXXM010000131.1 GCA_947253195.1 uncultured Porphyromonas sp. | reverse complement strand
GCCTCCTCAGGCTGCTCCGGTGCGCTGAGCATCGGCTCTATGCCGGCATAGAGCCACTCCCTCCGGTACTTGGGGAAGCGCTCGAGGATCTTATCCAGCGTCGCATCCTGTGGCCGCTGTCCGTAGCGGGTGATGCGGAAGAGTGTGGACGCGTTACTCAGCCCCACCTCTTTCGTCATCTCGCCATAGGTCAGCCCCTCCTGCTCCATAATATGAGTCACTCGGTCGCTACGCGTAGGGTGCGGAGAGGTGGAGAAGACCTCCCCTCCAGCAAGCATCTCCCCCTCCCCATCGACGAGCCAGGAGCGGGAGAAGATCCCGTCGAACGCCTCAAGGAAGCTGTCGATCAGATTGACCGACATGTAGGTCCCCCCGCGCGAGAGGGCCGAGCGGATGGAGCTCCTATTGACCCCCATGCGGAGAGCCACATCATCAGTCGTCTCCACAAAGTTATGCGACCGTAGGTAGTCGTAAGCCCGGACCATCCGGTCGTGCTGCTCCTTGCGTACGAAGGAGGTATCGGGATCTTGTATCATAGGCGTTGATAGTCGGGTGTCTATTGCAAATATAGTTATAATAAGCCATCGGACAAGACCTTGGCAAAATCTCCTTGTATCGTCAACGCCCCCATGGCTAATTCGCATTTTGATGTGCGGGGGGAGCTGAGGAGTTCGGGAGAAGTGGGGAGGGCGACTCGGTGGAGAAAGAAGTCGGTGTTTCCGGCTCCATAGATGACGCTGACGACCTCGATTCTGCATGAAAATCAATGCGGAATTAAGGGGTGGAAGTGACACATTGCCGGAGAGAGATAATTTCGTACCTTTGCGGAGCCTTACCCCCAGTGAGAGGTGGGGCGGGTGGCACTCCAAGAGGCTGTCCCTTGCCGAAATAGCTCAGTTGGTAGAGCGACGCATTCGTAATGCGTAGGTCACGAGTTCGAGTCTCGTTTTCGGCTCTCCCTCCCCCGAGAGCGTCTGCGGATGATTTTTATCCGTGGGCGCTCTCACTTTTTTGGAGGTGGCGGGTAGTAGCGGTATATTTGCGAGAAGGATAGCATCGGCAGTCCTTGCTCAGACTATCACACTACAGCCCCCACGCTATGGCAAATGTCCTCCGAATACTCTCTCCGGAGATGAGGGAGATCCTCAGATCGCAAAACATCTGGCCCGATCAGGTGCTCTACCTGGCCCGCCCGGATCAGCGACTTGATATGTTTGCCCTCGGGCAGCGCCACTTTGAGATCTTCCTGCAGACCGAGGAGTACTTTCGTCAATTGGTATCCGTGGCGGACCGCAAGGAGCGGAGTGCAGGCTACAATGTGCTTCCCCGCAAGTTCCGCGCGGTCCTCTATGAGTCCGTCGACACCGCCGAGCCGCGTCGGCTGCTCTTAGCCCTGCCACAGTCCGACATCCCCGGGCTGCGGGATCTCTACCCCATGCTGATATGGACCACGGAGGAGGAGCAGAGCCTGATGGAGAGCCTGGGGGATGACATCGCCCTTCAGGCCTACCGAGACGGCTACATGGATGGCATGCCTATCGTGGCTCTGATGACCGGAGAAGTGCTCGCGGATGAGGATCCACGTAGGGAGGAGAAGGAGAGACGCCGGTCCGAAGCGATCCCGGAGGAGCTCTTCGCCACCATCGACGATCGGACTGAAGTGGGCGAGACGGTGCAGGCGGAGATGAAGGAGAAGGGGATCCTCCCGGAGGATCTGCTGATGATCCGTGTCGATGATGAGACGATGGACAGTCTCTCGGAGCGGAGGATCCACGGCATCCTCCTGCGATACGACGACGAGAATATGGATCGGCTCTATCAGCAAGCCGTCTCAGATAGTCCCCTCGATGCGGACTCCCGTCCACCCAGGCCCTTCAAGACCTGTCTACTGAGGGACAGTCGTGGGACGGAGAAGCTCTACAGGCTGGAGACTCCGCCCAAGGCAGATTCGGACGAGCCGGAGCGGCCACTCTTCTTCCCCCACCCGTCCATGCACGAGGAGATGGAGGAGGCGATCCCTTTTCTCTCCATTATGGCCACCGAGGATGCTGAGTACCTCTGCAGCTTAGGGCTGACGGAGGAGGACGCCTACATCTTTATCCCCCTACGCCTATCAGAGACAAGTGACGACACCCAAGATATATTTCAATCATGAACTATAAGAAAATCCTCACCCTCCCGGCGGTGATGACCCTACTCCTGACACTTAGCTGCAACAAGACCGCAGAAGAGGGAGCACCCAACTACCCGACCAAGCTAACCGACCTCGTGGACCCCTGGATCGGGACAGGAGGTCACGGGCACGTCTTCCTCGGGGCGAGTGTCCCGCTCGGGATGGTCCAGCTCGGCCCCACCTCCGTCACGGAGGGCTGGGACTGGTGCAGCGGCTACCACATCTCCGACAGCACGATCATCGGCTTCTCTCACACCCACATGAGTGGGACGGGCATCGGGGACCTCCTCGACCTGACGGTGATGCCGGTGACGGGCGAGGTGACTCCGGGGCGAGGGACGGCGGATGATCCGGCGAGCGGGCAGTGGAGCTACTCCGACCGGAGCCGTGAGGTGGCTCGCCCGGGCTATTACGCCACCCGACTCACCCGATACGGCATCGACGTAGAGCTGACGGCGACAAGCAGGGTGGGACTGCATCGGTACTCCTTCCCCGAGGGAGCAGAGCAGCCGGCGATCATCTGGGACCTTGCCAATGGGGGAAACTGGGACCGGCTGACCAAGGGAGAGGTAAAGCAAGTGAGCGACACGAGAGTGGAGGGCTACCGCTACTCCACCGGCTGGGCAAAGGATCAGCGGGTCTACTTCGCCGCTGAGCTCTCCAGCCCGATCCGCTCCATCGACTACGGCACGAGCCCCACGCCGGGCAAGGAGAGCGACGTGCCTTACAACTACGCCTACATCCACCTGGCTCAGCCGACGGAGCCGGTCCTCCTGAAGGTCGCCCTCTCCCCCACCTCCACCGAGGATGCGTGGGCCAATATGGCAGTCGAGTGTCCCGGGTGGGACTTCGACAGCGTACGCAAGGCCGCTGACGAGGCGTGGGAGAAGGAGCTGGGTCGGATGCGTATGGCAGCGAGCGACTCTGCCACCCTCGTCACCCTCTACACCGCCCTGTACCACACCCTCATCACCCCCTCCGACTATAGTAATGCGGACGGGTCATACCTCGGTGCCGACTTCGCCAAGCACGCCGACCCGGGCTACACGACCCGCTCGACCTTCTCCCTCTGGGATACCTACAGAGCCTATCACCCGCTCTTCACGCTGACACAGACCGACCGTATGAGGGACATCGTCGGCACGATGACAGCGATCTCGCGCGAGGGAGGCAAGGTGCCGGTCTGGCACTTCTATGCCAATGAGACCAATACGATGGTGGGCGACCCCGGCATCTGTGTGCTTGCCGATGCGATCGTGAAGGGTCTCTGCGATGAGCCCGACTCGGTCTACCAAGAGCTGAGGAAGACCGCCCTCCTCGACGAGCGGGGAAAGGATCTCCGCCGTGAGTACGGCTACATCCCCTACGACAAGATGGGCGAGAGCGTCGCCTACGACATGGAGTACGCCATCGCCGATGCCGCCCTTGCCGAGGCAGCGAAGCACCTTGGGCACGAAGAGGACTACACCTATTTCCTCAAGATGAGCAAGTCCTACCACCACCTCTTCGACCCGGTCACCGGCTTCATGCGGGGCAAGGGCAGCGATGGCGAGTGGCACACCCCCTTTGATCCCACCGCCTCCAAGCACCGCGATGACGACTACTGCGAGGGCAATGCGTGGCAGTACACCTTCCTCGTCCCGCAGGATGTGGAGGGGCTGGCGGGCTGCTTTGGTGGAGAGGAGCGGCTGATCGCCAAGCTGGACAGCCTCTTCTCCATCTCCTCCGACCTCACCGGTGCCGATGCATCCCCCGACATATCCGGTCTGATCGGGCAGTATGCGCACGGCAATGAGCCGAGCCACCACACCATCTACCTCTACAGTGTCCTCGGCAGGCAGTCCAAGGCGGCACCGCTCCTCCGCCAAGTGATGACGGAGCTGTACCATGCGGCACCGGACGGGCTGTCGGGCAATGAGGATGCAGGGCAGATGAGCGCCTGGCTCCTCCTCTCCGCCATCGGGCTCTATCAGGTGGAGCCGGCTGGCGGGCGCTACTACTTCGGCAGCCCGATCATCGATGCGGCAGAGCTGAGCGTGCGAGACGGGCACTTCACCATCCGCGTACACGACAATAGTGCGGAGAATATCTACATCCAGAGGATCCGACTGAATGGCGGCGACTACACCAAGCGCTACCTCGACTATGAGGACATCGCTCGCGGGGGGATCCTCGACATCTATATGGGGAGCGAGCCCCGAGACTTCTGAGAGACAAGGACTATGAGTCAAGGAAAGAAAAAAAGATTAGTGGTGCTGACCGGTGCCGGAATGAGTGCCGAGAGTGGGCTCAGCACCTTCCGCGACGCGGACGGGCTGTGGGAAAATGAGCCTGTCGCCGAGGTGGCTACCCATGAGGCGATCCTGCGGGACCCGGCACGCTGCATCCGCTTCGCCAATAAGCTCCGCCTCGGCTGCGCTGCAGCTCAGCCCAATGCCGGACACAGGCTCCTCGCAGATCTGGAGCAGGACTACGACGTCACCATAGTGACGCAGAATATCGACGATCTCCACGAGCGGGCAGGGAGCAGCCACGTGATCCATCTCCATGGCGAGCTGATGAAGTGTTGCACCATTGACGACCCCGAGATGCCACTCCCTCTCCCGGAC
>CAMXXM010000130.1 GCA_947253195.1 uncultured Porphyromonas sp. | reverse complement strand
CCATTGGGCACCGTATAGGTGTGCTCGGGGTCAAACCCACGCTTGAGGCACTGTTGGCGGGTGTACTCGCTGACACAGATCGCCGCACTATACTGCTCCAGCTTGGGGATGAGCTTATCCTGATAAAAGTCCAGCGGGAAGGTGACATCCAGCCCATGATAAGTGACGACGACAGGGATGTCGAGCTCCTTCTGCATCCAGAGCGAGGCAGAGGCCATCGCCCCATCATTGAGGTGGATCAGCCGTATCTCGGGATGGCTCTCGAGGCACTCCATGATGTGTCGCTTGAGCGCGGCGAGCCAGACCACCTTGAGCCGATCCCCTTTCTTATAGGTAAAGGAGTGGACATTATAGTAGGCCTTCAGCCCCTTGATGAGCTCATAGCTCTGCCGCTCCATCCCTCCGGTGGAGGGGGGATACTTATGCGAGATACAGAGGATCTCAGGCTTCTTTCCGATCATGGATATCAGAGTAGTTCATAGAAAAATAGGTCTACTCCCCACTCCGCACTACCGGATGACGGCGATAGACCACGAGCGAGGCGATCCCCGCCACTGCGAGCCAAAAGAGCTGACGCCCTCGCCTCATGAGCGAGGCGGCGAGCCACACCTCGTTGCTCTGCACACCGATGAGGTCGAGCATCACTTTATTCCCGTACTCCTCGATACCCAGCTGCCCGGGGATGACTGAGCCGAGGGTCTTGAAGACCCCCACGCCCATCTCCACGGCCATGGCGCTCATCACGGTGACGTCAAGTCCCAGCGTGGTAAAGATGACGAAAAACTCCATTGCCCCGAAGACCCAGTGGACCATACAGAGCCCCAGCGTGAGGCAAAAGCGACGCTTGTGTCGGTGAAAGAACCGTGCCGCCTCGAGATTGGCGGCGTAGGTCTTGCGGATCCGCTCGTCGGAGAGGAGAGACCAGTGCGTCCTCCGGGCAAGGCTGTCCACCGTCCGACCGATCAGCAGCCGGGGATGGACCAGCAGCCGGAAGAGACCATAAAAGATAAAGGCCATCACCACCACCGTACCGAGAGCGACCAGTACGCCTTGCGTCCCACGGATCGCACTCCCCATCAGGATATAGAAGACTGACACGATCGTCAAGAGGACGTTGGCAAGGATCACCAGCCCCCTATGGGTGAGGACGGAGCTGAGGGCGTGCTCGACAGAGATCCCGTCACGCCGCATCAGCATCACCTTCACCGTCTCACCGGCCACTATGCCGGTGGGATTAAAGGGGGCAAGCATATCACCTATCAGTCGGTAGATAAAGAGCCTCCAGAAGGGCAGGCTCCGCTCCCCGCCGACGCTGAGACAGAGGTTCCACGCAATGTTGGAGGCTGCGTAGGAGATAAAGGACATCAGGACGACTAAGGGGAGCATCACCGGGGTCTTCCGTAGCAGGTCCCCCAGTGCAGAGAAGTCCACCGAGGCGACAAAGCGGACGACCAACACCATCACCACCACGAGGAGACTCCAGGTGACGATTTTGATGATCCTCTTGGACTTCGCTTCGCTTCCGGGCAAAGGCTTCTCTCTATTGGACATATCCCTTGATCCTGCTCTGCTTCTTTGGTTGGGAGCGTGCAATAATACACTATTTTCCCCATATAGTCACACTCCTATGCGTATCAGCACCTTGCAACAGGGTCGGGGATGGTTGACCATTAGGATAAAGTCTCACACCGGTGGTGCTCTGAGAAAAGCATACTCTGAAAAAGCCTGAGTATGTAACGGCAAAGAAACCGATTTGTCATAAAGAAGAGCGAACTTTGGCGCATTAAGTCACCGGAACCCATCTGTCTTAAAACTGCTATGTCGTCAATCAGCCGCCAAGCCATCCTGCTGCTCGGCATCCTCCTTCTTCTCCCCATGGTCACCCTCGGTCAGGGGACCATCAGGGGTAGGATCACGAGCGCAAATCCCAATACACCTATCACCGTAGCCACGATCCTCGTCCGAGGGACAGACCCCTTGGTCTACACCACGATGGGAGAGGATGGAACCTTTGAGCTCCGTGCACCCATTGGACGCCAGACGATCGAGGTGCGGAGCATCGGTTTCCTGAGCCGCGAGCTGTCGGTCACCGTGATGCCGACCAAGGAGACGGTCCTCGATGTAGAACTGGAGCCTCTCGATGTCGTGCTGGGCGAGGTGGTGGTCTCCGCTCCCTACGACAAGAGCAAGACTCTCGACCCGCTGAGCTTTGCCGGGGGGCGGAGCTTCAGCACCGATGAGACCTACCGCTTTGCCTCCTCGCTCGGTGACCCGGCACGTATGGTCCGGAGCTTTGCCGGTGTCATGCCCGCCAACGACAGCCGCAATGACATCATCATCCGTGGCAATAGCCCCATTGGCCTGCAGTGGGTTCTCGACGGCATCGAGGTGCCCAATCTCAATCACTTCAATGCCGGCATCGGCCTCACGGGCGGGCAGGTCTCGATGATCAATACCAACCTGCTGACCAACTCTGACTTCCATCTCAGCGCCTGGCCTGCCCCCTTCGGCAACGCCCTCTCCGGCATCTTTGACCTGACGATGCGTCCCGGCAACACCGCGCACCACGAGGGCTGGCTGCAGACCGGCTACGGCGGCTTTGAGCTTGGGCTCGAGGGACCGATCCCGGTAGGGAGCGGGTCCAATTACCTTATCTCCTACCGCTACTCCGTGCCGCGGATCATGAGCGGACTAAAGCTGATGAAGCTCCCCGCCGTACCGGAGTATCAGGATTTGACTCTCAAGATCAATCTCCACGCTGACGACCGGCACAGTCTCTCACTCATGACGCTCTGGGGGAAGAGCTTCATCAAGATCGATACAGAGAAAATGGTGTCAGAGAAAGATGCCATGATCGACATCGAGGACGAGGGGGCACTCGACAGCTACAATCAACTCATCGACGAGGGCAGTAGCAATCTCATCATCGGCCTCACCCACGATGCCCGGTGGAGCAAGCATGTGCAGCAGCGCACCACCCTCTCTCTCGTCCGTACTGCCCTTGACCTCGATGTCCGCCGACAGCTCAAGGAGAATGGGGAGCTGACTGACAACTATCAGCGGGTAATGAGGGATACCTCCAGGGAGATCAAGTACTCCCTCCACACCGACCTCACCTGGCACCCCGACCTCTCCTCCCTCGTAGTGGCCGGGGCGACAGGGGATCTCTACCAAGTGGACTACCACGCCGACATACCGATAGCAACGGAGGCGGGCAGGGTGAGCGAGCAGGGACGCTTCGGTGTAGTGCGTCTCTATGGCCAGTATCGCTACAAGCCCTCCCGGCGCTGGGCTCTCACCGCCGGGCTCCATGGCATGATGACTACACTCAATATATATAAGACTCTTGAGCCTCGCCTGGGACTTATGTATGAGCCGGCACCATCCCATATCCTCGGCTTGGCTGGAGGGCTCTACAGCCAGCTCCAGCCGCGGACCTTCTACTTTGCCCGCATCCCCGGGTCGGGTGAGGAGAGCAATAGGAACCTCAAGCCGTCCCGTGCCTGGCATGCGGACGCCTACTACGACTGGGCCTTTGCCACCGACTGGCACCTCAAGGTAGAGGGCTACTACCAGCACCTCATCGACATCCCGGTGAAGCAGGACCCCACCTCCGCCTGGAGTATGCTCAATGTCGGAGTCACGGACGACAATAACATCGTCCCGCTGCCAAGTCTCGTCAATCGCGGCACCGGACGAAACGTAGGTGTGGAGCTGACGCTGGAGAAATTTATCTCCAAGAATTACTACCTCCTCACCAATGCGACCCTCTTCAGCTCCACCTACACCACCGGTCCCTCCTCCAAGCGGTGGCACACAGCGATGGACGGCGGGTATATCCTCAATCTCACCGGCGGCGGCGAGTACGCCCTCAGCAAGTCGTGGACCCTCACGGCGGACCTCAAGAGTACCGTCGCCGGAGGGATGCGCTACACGCCACTCCTCAGGGAGCAGTCCGCTGTCGAGAAGCGCCCCGTCCTCGATGCCGAGCGGAGCAACACCCTCCGGATGAAGCCTTACTTCCGGACCGATATCAAGCTGGGCTTCCGCCACCCGGGGAGACGGATCACGGAGGAGTTTGGTCTCGACCTACAAAATGTCACCAACTACCGCAACGTCATGGCCATGACCTACAACGAGCGGACCAACGACTACACGGCGATGCGGCTCCAGGGCTTCGGCATCATGGCGACCTGGCGCATCAGCTTCACCGTCCGCTGAGCGGCTGCACGACTCGCACTGCAAGAGTCTGACTGTCAGCGTGTAGGATCCAGCCGGATCTAATACCGATATTAGAGTCAACTAATACCGATATTAGGCTGAACTAATACCGATATTAGGCTGAACTAATACCGATATTAGTTGACTCTAATATCGGTATTAGAAAAGACAGGTCGCGGATCGGATTATTGCCTATCTTTGTCGTGAGAGAAGCCGATCGGCTAAGCCATCACTTCTCCCGGGTACATACCAACCACTGAGCAAAAACTATCCCATGAAGAGAAACCCTATCCTCAGACTATCCCTCGGACTGATTGTCCTCACTGCGCTGCTCTCCTGCAAGGACGGAAGCTGCGAGCCGATCGATATGCACGAGCCGGAAGGGGTCAGGGACACACATGTGGCGATCCGGCTGGAGGACTGGATGGGGAAGCAGGTCATGAACGATGCCCTCGTCAGAGATCTGATGATCTTCGATACCGAGAGAGGCGGCAGCCGGATCCCCTACTCCTTTGTCACCAAGGGAATCGACTGCTACATCAGCTTCATGGCTGTCTCTTATACACATCTCCGAGCCCACGAGACC
>CAMXXM010000129.1 GCA_947253195.1 uncultured Porphyromonas sp. | reverse complement strand
GTGCCATACCTCTGGAGAAGGTCTCTGCCAAGTCTGAGGGCCCCGGTCAGATCACCATCTCGTGGGCTATGTCAGGCAAGAAAGAGAACAGCGACTGCGTCGGAGTGATGGTCTCTTACTTTGACCCAATCCTAAATCACAAAGTACTGCTCGGTGGTAAGCCTGAGCAGGGATCGGTGGTCGCTTCCGGCCTTGCTGAGTGTGCCGGGACGATTGACTTCACCGTAACCTCCTACAGTAGTACCGGTGATGCCTCAGCATCCATGACCACCTCTGCCGTCAGCAGGCATATGGCGATGACTTACACCACTAAGGCGTGGAAGGATATTCCCCTGAGCGCCGATCAACTCAGCACAAATGCTCAGGAGGAGTCTGAGGGACCTATCGAAAACCTCACTGACGGGGATCTGGGTAACTACTTCCACTCTGACTGGCATGGCTGGGTGGACGTGAACCAGCTCCACAACATCATCATCGACCTCAAGAGCGGTGTCACGGCTCAGGATATGATCCTTGGCTATGCTCCCCGCCCCGGAAAGGAGGGTGATTCTGTCAAGGACGCCAGAGTCTCCTTCAGCAAGGACGGGAACAGCTGGTCAGCACCGATCTCTGTCACCTTCGATATGCCCAAGGAGAGTGGCGTAAGAGTCAATTGCGAGTACTTCAGCGTGCCTGCAGGCACTCGCTACATCAGACTGGAGCCGACCTCCCGCTACGACGGCACCGATCTCACCAGCTTACTTGGCTCAGGTAGCGGTGACCGGTACTTCCATATGGCAGAGCTGTGGCTCTCCCAGGTGACGGAGTACAATGAGCATGACCCCGAGATCGCCATCAAAGAGATCATAGAAAACAACAAGAAGGCGAACGCTACCAAGTAACATAGTGAGCATAAAAGAATGAAACGCAATAGTATCATAAAGAGCTTGTCATACCTCATAGTGACCCTTCTCCTCTCCGGGTCGCTCGGTATGTCCATGGAGGCCAAGGCCCAGAAGAGTAACGAGGTTATTGTAAGTGGTACCGTTATTGACGGAACCATTGATGAGCCATTCATTGGCGTGACTATCCAAGCGATAGGCACAACACTTGGCACGACCACCGACCTCAATGGGCACTTCACCATCAAGGTTCCTGATCAGGTAACCCTTTCATTCTCCTTTATTGGGTACAAGTCCAAGCATGTAAAGGTGAATGGAGCCACAAGTGATCTGAAGGTTGTGCTGCAGGAAGACACCCAGGCACTGGAAGAACTTGTAGTCATTGGGTATGGAGCCTCCCGCAAGGAGGACCTCTCTACCTCGATCTCCACTATGAATATTGACGAGAGCCTGAAGTCTCGCCCGGCAAATCTGGCTAATATGCTTCAGGGGCGTATGCCCGGTGTCACCATCCAGAACAATGGTGGTAACCCCATGAAAGGTGCTGAGCTCAATATCCGAGGCAAAGGGTCTCGCGGGGGAGATCAGGTACTCTATGTCGTGGATGGGGTACCGGGTGCACCCTTCAACATTGAGGATGTAGAGAACATCACTGTCCTGAAGGATGCCTCCTCGGCAGCCATCTATGGTGCCTCTGTAGGATCCGGCGGTGTGATCGTGGTCACCACTAAGAAGGCCAAGGAGGGCAACCTGCATGTGGATATCAACAGCTCCTATAGCTTTGACCAGATCACCAAGAAACCTCAGGTAACCACAGCGGGTCAGTACATCAAGGTGTGGAATAAGGTCGTAGAGAATGGCGATGCCGCTGCTCTGCCCGCAGTGGCTAACGTCAGCCTGTACCCCTATGGGATGATTGATCGCACCAATTGGATGGATGAGATCTTCCGTCTCGGCTCCATGAAGCATGTGGCCGCCTCGATCAGCGGTGGTAGCGAGAGACTCAGCGCACTCTTCTCAGTATCGTATGATCGCCACGATGGTATCCTGAAGAATACGTGGTCAGATGGCTTTGGAGCACGACTCAATGCAGACTTCACAGTGAATAAGTGGCTGAAGCTCTCTCAGAGTCTCCACTTCACTCACGATAATGGTCAGGGAGGTAATATCAACGACTATGGTCACGAGGGAATCCTCGCTGACGCAACCTTCTACCCCACAGCTGCCACCATCTATGAGATGGATGAGAATGGCAAGGAAGTCCTCGATGCAAAGGGAAATAAGGTGTGGGGTGGTACCATCCCGGCATACTACGCTAAGCAGGGAATATCAGGCTATGGGATGATCAATAACCCGGTAGCCTCTCTATTCCGACTCCACGAAAATCAGCCGGCATCAACCCTCTTCTCCACCACTTCACTGAATATCAAGCCCCTCTACGGATTAGATATCATCAGTCGTCTCTCTCTTGGTGAGGACTGGGGTCGCTATGAGGGCTTCACACCGGCTGTCAGAGAGGTCGGAGGCCGTGGCTCGCAGAACTCCCGCTCTATCTACAACTCCCTACACAATAGGTGGATATGGGAGACCACCGCAACCTATGCACGGGTCTTTGGTGACGATCACCATATTAGCGCGATGGCAGGGTACACTATGCAGTACGACAACTGGCGTGACAACTGGGTCGAGGGGACAGAGCTGCCGAGTGAGGACCTCAATAAGATCATCCTCTCCAATGCCACCAAGATCCCGGTCAAGCCGACTGAGGGCATCGTAGAGGAGTCAATGATCTCCGGCTTTGGTCGCTTTGCTTACTCCTATGCCGATAGATACTTCTTTACTGCCTCCGTGCGTAACGACCTTTCCTCCAAGCTGGATCCATCCCACCGCTCGGCAGTCTTCCCTGCCGTCTCCGGATCGTGGAAGATCTCCAGTGAGGACTTTATGAAGGATATGGACGCCATCAATCTCCTTAAGTTCCGCGTCAGCTGGGGTCAGGTAGGAAGCGTGGCAACCGTAAATCCATACGCCTACAACGTCTCTATGGCACAAGCACGCCAGACTGTATTTGGCATTGACAACCATACAGTAACCGGTTACTATCAGAGGGGTATCTCTAATACGGACCTCAGATGGGAGACCACAGAGTCATGGGGAGTGGGACTTGACATGGGTCTCTTTGACAGACTCTCACTCACGGTAGACTACTTTCACAAGCTCACTAAGGACCTCATCGAGCGAGTACCGATCGTCTCCACGATGGGTGTCGAGGAGGAGCCTCTAGGTAATGTAGGTTCCGTTTTGAATAAGGGCTGGGAGTTTCAGCTTAATTACAATGATCGCTTAGGCGACTTCACATGGGGCGGATTTGCCAATATGAGTATCATCAACTCAGAGGTACTCGACCTCGGCAGTCGTGACTACATCCAAGACAACCTGGTCGTCAATGGTATGTCACCCATCCGCTCCAAGGTGGGTCTGCCATGGCAATCCTTCTATCTACAGGAGGCTGACGGAATCTTTAAGAGCAATGAAGAGGTAGCAGCCTATACCCACAAGGATCCTGAGACCGGTGCTGTATCTCCCATACAGCCCAATGCCAAGGCGGGAGACATCAAGTTTGTGGATCAGAATAATGATGGAGTCATCAATACGAAGGACTATAAGTACTTCGGCTCCTATATGCCCAAGTTCACCTTCTCATTTGGAGCCAACTTCGGCTGGAATGGAGTGGACCTCTCCGTAGACTTCCAGGGGATCCAGGGCAATCAGATCTACAACGCCTACAAGCAGATGACTCTCACGGGTCGCGGAGTGGAGGGCAATATGAACGCCCTCGTGATGAAGTCTTTCGACTTTGATCCCAACTCCGGCATCCCGAGGATAGGTGTGGCAAAGGATGAGAATGGCAACTACTCGAGTGCCAACAGCTACTTCCTTGAGGATGGCAGCTACCTGAGGCTAAAGAATGTGACCCTCGGCTACACGCTTCCCAAGGTCTGGATGGAGGCTATATCTATGCCCAGGGCAACGGTACGCTTTTATCTCAATGGATCCAACCTCCTAACCTTTACCAAGTATAGTGGCATTGATCCCGAGGTAGGAAGATATGGAGTGGATGCCGGACGCTATCCACTGTCTCGCACTTTTTCCTTGGGACTTAATGTCAGTCTCTGATTATAATGGATCGAATAAGAACGAATACGACTATGACACCCAATATAAAAAGCATACTCTCCGGGCTCTGCGCCGGACTGATACTCATCGGCAGCGGATCACTCATTACCTCGTGTGCTGATAGCGACTTCCTCAATCACGAGCCTTATGCCAACGGAGACACAAATAAGGACTTCTACAAGGATCCAAACAACCTCCGTCTCGCAGTAGATGCACTCAATCGCTTCACGAGCGAGGAAGGAACGACAGGTCGTGGCTACATGTGGATGGAGAACGCATCTGACAACTGCATCACCGGTCGTAATCAAGCCGAAGCAGCTCAGATCAAGAACTTCACTATGGATGCCAATAATGGTCGTGACTGGAATGAGAACTGGGATCGTATGTATCAGGTGATCAGCTCAGCCAACGAGCTGATCAAGGCTGTAGACAATCTCCATGTAGAGGGAGAGCTAAGAGACTACGTCCTTGGCAACGCCTACTTCTATCGTGGAATGGCCTATCTCTGGCTGGCTCCCTGGCACGGCGATGATGGTCCCAATGGAGGGATCCCCATCATTACTGACAAGACACCGGTATCAGAAATGGACTCCGAGCGACCCAAAAGTGTCCTTGAGAATTACGATCTGATCATCTCGGATATGGATCAGGCGGCTGCACACCTACCTCTCTTCTCCCAGCAATCTGATGACCAATACGGGCGTCCGTGGAAGGCAGCAGCATGGGGCCTTGCCGCCCGAGCAGCACTGTATGCATCCCAATTCGATGCGAAGTATTACGACAAAGTGATAGAGTACTGCGATAAGATCATCAACCTCTCAGGAGC
>CAMXXM010000128.1 GCA_947253195.1 uncultured Porphyromonas sp. | reverse complement strand
CTACACCCATAAGGTTTCGTCGGCAGCGTCAGATGTGTATAAGAGACAGATCCGCATCTGGTGCGTAGTGGTATTCTGTGCCTCATCAAGGACGACGATGGCGTCATTGAGCGTGCGTCCGCGCATATAGGCGAGCGGGGCGATCTGGATCACTCCGGTATCCATATAGTCGTGCAGCCGCGTGGGCGGGACCAGCTCCATCAGCGCATCGTAGAGAGGCTGTAGGTAGGGGTCGAGCTTATCCTTCATCTCGCCGGGGAGGAAGCCGAGTCGCTCGCCCGCCTCCACGGCAGGGCGCGAGAGGATGATGCGGCGGGCTCTCTTTTCTCTAAGAAACTTCACCGCCATGGCGATGGCGAGGAAGGTCTTGCCGGTGCCGGCGGGTCCGGTGGCGAAGACGAGGTCGTGTCGGTCTACCAGCTGCACCATCTCCTGCTGGTGGGCGCTGCGCGGGGTGATCGGCTGACCATAGGCGCCGTAGAGGATCACCCCGTCACCGCTTTGCCGATCGGGGGACTGACCCTTGACGATCTCAAGGACGGCGGTCTCGGGGAGGCTGTTAAATCGCGCGGCGTACTTCTCCAGCTGATGGAGCACCTTGAGGATCTCCTCGGTCTCCTCCTCGGCGCCCATCACCTTGATCACCGACCCGCGCGCCATGATGCGGAGCTTAGGGTAGAGATCCTTGAGGAGCGTGAGGTTGCTGCTATTGGTGCCAAAGAAGACGACCGGGTCAGCCTCCTCGATGAGGTAGATGTGCTCTGTCATCACTTGTAGCTCTGTATCATACGGTCGGCCTCGGCCCGTAGGCGTGTATCGATCTCATCCGCTGTCCACTCGATCATGGGTCGTGCGGTGACGTAGCTGCCACCGCTGTGGATAAAGAGGAGCGTGGGTACCTTCTCAATGCGGAGCTTCTCGATGATCTGGTGAAGCTCCTTGCTCTTATTGAGACGAGTGTTGAGGTAGCTGATGGCTACCCGCCCCCGGTACTCCTCAGCAAATCGCTCCATATGGGGCATCAGTCTCTGGCAGGCGGGACAGTCGGGTCGGTAGACCTCTATGATCGTGGGGCGTGGCTCCCTGAGCTTGATCTGCAGGTCATAGTCAGCGACCAGCCGGTTAAAGTCCTGTACCGTCAGGTCGGCCGGGCGACCATCAGTCTTCTTCTCCTCCTCCACGGGGTCGTGTATCGGCTTGCAGCCGGAGAGCAGGAGGACAAGGAGGATGCCGCCCAGGAGGGCTATATAGAGGCTTATCTTTTTCATAATGGTGAGCTGTCTCTTGTGTGGGACAAAGATAACAAGAAATAGGTAAGGGGACTATTTTGTCCGCTCCCCTTGTGAGCTGCTGTGCATCGGGCGATCCGGTCTCTCCCCTCCGGAGATTTTCTAATACCGATATTAGAGATCACTAATACCGATATTAGAGTTTTCTAATACCGATATTAGTGATCTCTAATATCGGTATTAGGATTACGCTCTCTTCTCCCGAAATTAGTTGACATGGTTGAGGGTCGTTTTTCTGATAGAGTGGACCCGTGTGCCTGAAGATTCACTGAGTGGATCGGACGAGTCGAATGGTTATGCGGGTCGCGCTATTATGTCAGGGTAGAGCGCACGCCCTGATGCGCCGGCTCTGCACGCTTTGGCGCATCTTCTTTTGACTAAGCCCTTAAAGTAGTACCTTTGTGTAAAAGAAAGTACCTCGGTTATGTCTACAATCATCACACTCCTGATACTGGCTGTCGCTGTCGGATTTCTCATCCGGCAGCTGGTTCGTATGATCCGCCGCAATGGCGGTCAGGCGCCTGATGCTGCCGTGGCAGCCGACTGTGGGGGCGGATGTCTCGCCTGTGCCACCGGCTGCACCACCCCCATCGACCCTAAGCTGCAGGGCAGGCGAAGACCGATGATCCTCTACTATGAGGATGAGGAGCTGGATCGCTTCCGCGGTCGGGCTGCCGGGCTCTACACCGAGATGGAGACGCAGGAGTTTCGGGATGTCCTCGAGACGCTCGAGGATGCCGATGTGGCGGGCTGGGTGACCAGCATCCATCGCCGAGGGATCCACTTCCCCGAGGGCGTCGCTGACGAGGTGACGCGGCGGCTTAGCTTGGTACTCAATCAGTAGCCGAGCCTGTGGATCACCTCTCTACCGCTCCACCCGGCACATGCTGCCGCACTTCTCCTTATCCTCCTACTCCCCGCCTGCTCTCTGCTGCATCGTGTCGAGCGGCTCAATGCCTCGACCTACCTCCGGCAGACCCTCGCGGATCTCTCTCAGGAGAGCCGGAGCCCTCTGACGACCGACACTCCTTTACTCCTTTACCCCCTCCCCCCTCTCCCTCAGGGTGAGGGCGACAAGCTCTACGCCACCGCTCTGGCGCTCGGTGACCCTCAGCTGCTGGAGCGGGTGGCTCTGGTGACCGGTCATCCTGAGCGGGCGCTGGACTCCGAGAACCCACATAGGGCGATGATGGCGGCTGCCCTCGTGGGTGACACGGCGCGCCTGAGTCGACTGATCGGGAGCAATCCCGACGCAGCGATGGCATACTCGCTGGCTCACCTCCGGGGCGATACACCGGCTGCACAGAGACATCTCGTAGCGGTGCTGGAGGGAAAAGGGTACCCCGCTGAGACCAAGCGTCTCGCCGCCTGGGCGCTCGCTGCCTATCCCTCCCGAAGGGCGGAGGCGATCGACCGGCTGATCTCCATGCGAGAGCCGGGTCCGCTGAGGGAGTGGGCGGATATGCTCCGCGACGCTGACCTCACCGCCGACTACTATCGGCTCCATACCCCCGTCATACTCTCGACCCTCCCGAGAGGGTCTCTCATGGAGCGGATGCTGCTCGAAGACCTGCGAGAGAGGCTCCGATCCCTCAACCTCTGGTCCGAAGCACTCCGGGTGCAGAAGCGACTGGCAGACGATCGCTACGCAGAGATCCTGAGGTACGAGAGAGAGATAGCGCTCCTCGATGCCTACGAGCATCCCGCTCGGGAACAGGCGGAGACGGGGGGTGTCACGGTCAAGGGACAGAGCTTTGTGGAGCGATTTGGTCCGGTACGTAATGTCAATAATTGGGCGATGAACTATGGTGGCTACAGTGCTATCGCCGCCTCCCGCCGTCTCACTCCCGACGAGTATCTCCGTCTCCACGACAGGATCACCGCCCTCCTCCGCCCCGAGGCGGGTAAATGAGAGCTGCGGAACCCCTTAGCGATGAGCAAAAAAGGAGGGCTGCACTCATAACGGGTGCAGCCCTCCTTGATTAGGGTCTGAGTGATTTACTCCTCGGCAGGGGTCTCATCTGTTGCCTCGGGCTTGGTCTCAGGCTCCTCGGCAGGGGTCTCAGGCTTGCTGTCGTCGGACTGCTCGTCCTCAGGCTTCTTGGCCTCCTCCTTGATCTCGCCTACACGATCCTGGTACTGAGAGATCTTGGCCTTGACCTCATCGATCTGCTGCTGGACGTGCTTGACCATGGGGTTGCTGGGGTCTCCGGAGAAGAAGCTGAAGTTGGTCTCCAGCTGCAGCAGCTCGTCCTCCAGCTTGGAGATGCCGTACTTCACATTCTTCTGCTCGTCCTTGAGGTCGTCCTTGGAGAGCTTGGAGAGGTCTTTGTCGAGATTGACCTTGGAGAACTTTGGCTCCCTCTGGCGGTCATCACGACGGTCACCGCGACGGGAGTTTCCGCCCCCTCCACGGCGATCCCTATTGCCTCCCTCGCGGCGGTTGCCACGGCGTCCGCCCTGCCCCCCCTGTCCGGTGAGGAGGCGCATGGCACCGAAGTAGCGATTGAGGACATCGTCCTTCTCGTCATTGGGGACCGGTCCGATGGTGCGCCACTCCTGCTCGAGCGCTTTCACCTCGTCGGCTGTGGAGGGGTCGTTGCGGCGGTCGAGGAGTGCCTCGAGTCGGTCTACGACATCGTACTTGGCCTGGAGGTTTTCCTTGCGGTCGGCATTGCGCTGCTTGTGCAGCTCTGCCTTGCGCTCAAAGAACTTGTCGCAGGCTGACCGGAAGCGCTTCCAGAGACGCTGCGCCTCAGCCACCTGGGTGCCGAAGCGGGAGTTCTCCGTCCACTCTCTCTGCATCGCCTTGAGCTTATCGGTGGTGGTACTCCACTCCTCGCTATCCTGCAGAGCCTCAGCCTCATCGACCAGCTCGCGGAGACGCTCAAGCTTGGGCGAGATCTCGGCGGAGAGATCCTTGAGGAAGGCCTTGCGCCGCATGAAGAACTCATCCCTCACCATGTCGTACCGGCTGCGGAGATCGATGAAGAGATCCTTAGGCACCCGACCGATGGACATCCACCGGCTGTGGATCTTGCGCAGCTCATTCTCGTAGCGGCGCCAGCCCTGACGGCTGTCGGGTAGGGTGACGAGCATCTTCTCGAGATTATCGACCAGCTCCCTCTTTTTCTCATAATTGGCCTTCTCGTCTTCGTGGATGGCCTTGAAGTGGTCGTCGTGGCGCTTGTAGATCACCTGCTGGGCGTCCTTGAAGTCCTTCCAGAGGCTGTCCTTAAACTCCGGCGCCACGGGACCTACCTCCTTCCACTCATCGAGGAGACCCTTCATCTTGCGGAAGGCCTTGACGGCATCCTTGTCGTCAGCGAGCGCCTTTGCCTTGTCGATGATCGCCTCCTTGGTGGCGCGGTTGTCGGCATAGTCCTGGATGCGCTCCCCCTCGCCGATCTCCTTCTCCTCGTAGAAGCGGTCCAGGAGGCCGGAGTACTCGTCCATCAGGGCGTTGCGGTCATTGTCCGGCACGCGACCCACCTCGCTCCAGGAGTGGCGGATGTTGAAAAACTCGTTGCGGAGGGTAATCGGACTCATCGTATTCGTCGGGCTGAGCAGGTCTCTTAGGCGCTCCATCAGCTGTCGCTTGGCGGCTAAGTTGGCCTCGCGCTCCGTCCGCT
>CAMXXM010000127.1 GCA_947253195.1 uncultured Porphyromonas sp. | reverse complement strand
TTAGAATAACGGTCTCGTGGGCTCGGAGATGTGTATAAGAGACAGGTACCGATGTTGACATGCGGCTTCGTTCTCTGGAATTCTTCTTTTGCCATAATACAAAAAATATAGTTGAGTTAAGTAATTCTCTACCCACATAAGGGCAATAGTAGCCGGCAATACTCCCTTTTCTCCCCCTCAAGGAGACCAACGGAGTAACGCCGTCTCATCTACTCCCTCACACTTCGTATAAGAGCCGCTTCCGAGAGTTGAACTCGGGACCTCATCCTTACCAAGGATGCGCTCTACCACTGAGCTAAAGCGGCATTTATTGCCATAATCGCAGCCCCGGAGGGACTGCCCTAAGAGCGGAAGACGGGACTCAAACCCGCGACCCTCAGCTTGGAAGGCTAATGCTCTATCAACTGAGCTACTTCCGCAGATCCAAGAAGAGAATCAATGCCCGCACCCGGGCACCTCCTTCCCCTTGTCGTGTGCGCAGAGGCGGATTCGAACCACCGAAGGCAAAGCCAGCTGATTTACAGTCAGCCCCAGTTGGCCACTTTGGTATCTGCGCGTCTTCTATCACACCCGCCATGCCGACCTCCGTCCGCATATCTATCGAATGTGGTTGCAAATGTACGACAAAAATCCAGATCCGGCAAGTACTTCTGACCCTTGAGTGCCACTTTGTCGCAAAAAAACAGGCTAAGGCTCTCTATATAAGGTATGGTAGGAAGCTCAGATAGGGGTGGGGCTCAGGTATCTTACCCTGAAACAGGCTGATACCTCAGGGGGTATTAGATCAGCGCTTCTGGGGACGGGTCAGGGAATCCCCTTATCTGCAGAAGATAATGCACCTTTCGACACTTTATCTCGACTACAATTGCACCCGAGCGAGAGGGGCACAATAGACGAGGTCGCCCTGCCAGTCAATGAGAGAGCAGAGCGACCTCGAGTATGTATATGGTCCTTACCTCCTTCGGCGGTACCAAGCGATGCCGCCGATGGCGAGGAGCCAGACGAGCGTGCCGATCCAGGAGAATTGGCTAACGGTCGGGTGGAGGTAATTGTACTCCCCGGACTCGAAGCGGAGTTGGAAGGGCACGACGTAATCCGCGAAGGTTCGTCCACCGGGGGTATCAAAGTGGAGGCTCTTGACGCTCGCGAGCGTCCGGGCATCCAGCGCGGTGTACTCTGCACCCTCAGCATCACTCTGGATCACAGTCCAGAAGAAGGGATTGCCGAGGATGGTCAGCTTCTCCTCTCGCATCCGTAGCGTGGGGAGATCGGCTCTCTGGAGCCGATACTCCGGCAGCCGGATGACGTAGAGCGAGCCCTCCCGGTCGACGACGAAGCCGAGGAACCGCTTGGAGGGATACTCCGTGACGAAGAGGTACTCAGGCCGCATGCCCTCCGGTAAGTCGATCGGTCGTACGAATGGACGACCAACAGTCTGTCGCAGCTGGTAGAGGCGGTCCGCAGCGTCGACGAGGAGGTAACCATTGTCATACGCCTTGCGGGTCGTCGGATTACCTGCCACGAGGCGGATGGGGAAGGTGACGCCTTTCTCCTCCAGCGCCCGCCGGTAGAGGGTCGACTTCTCCTCCTCAATCGAGTTGGACTCCATATTGACAAATTCGATCCGCTGATCTGTGAAGCGGAAGACATCCTCCGGGATCTCCAGATTGACTCTCTTGGACATCGACTCCAGGAGGAAGTAGAGCGGGGTCTCGTGCGTATTGAGACTCGCGGGGTGAGAGACGAAGATAAAGCTCTCACACTCCAGCAGTCCCTGATCCACAGCGATGCCTCGGATGCTATCCGGGAGACGCCCATCCATCACCAGCTGGCGGTAGTAGAAGGAGGGGAGGATGCTGTCAAACTCGCTATCGGTGTACTCCCGGCCGGAGTAGTCGTAGTAGCGCGTCCCCTCTCCATCCCGATTGTCGAGCGAGGCGAAGTCCCCCACCACCTCACTGTAGAGGGTGAAGGGGACATAGTCCCCCTTGGGTGCCGTCATATCGCCGAGCGAGGTAATGCCCCAGACCAGTGCCAGTGCGGCAAGGAGGGTAAGCAAAGTGGTGTATAGTGGCTTCATTGCACTCCTTCCTTAAAGCGTTGGATCGAGAGTATCGAGACGTAGCAGAGCAGCAGCGTCACCAGCCCCATCGGGAGAAGCGCCCCCTGGTAGAAGCGAGGGGTCGTGCTGATGAAGTAGAAGTGGACGAGTGCGTAGCTGAGGAGGATGTAGAGCACACGTCGGCGCCAGGTGGGCTCAAGCACCACGAGGGCGGTGAGCCCATAGGCGGTAAAGCCGGCCATAAACCACGGGGCGATGCTGACGAGCAGATGGGTCACCAGCTCCGGGGCAAGGATGCTCCGGAGGTAGAGAGCGAGCATCAGGTGCTGCGCGAGGCAGAGGAGCCCGAGGACCCCTACCCCATAGGTGAGCATGGTGAGGGCAATGGACCCCTGACCCATAGGCAGATGGAGGGTGAGCTTGAGTCGCTTCTGGGTCATCTCAGGAGCAAACTGCGTCACGGCGAGTATCAGGCCCGTGAAGAGGGGCTGATATTGCAGCACATTGAGGAAGAGCACATCCTTGGAGAGTAGGATCTCCCACAGGTGTGCCGCACCTCGGAGGGTGATGACCCTCTGGAGGGTGAGGAGGGCGTAGGCGGTGATGGCGAGCCCTACGACGTAGAGCACCAGGAGCGCCCAGCGGGTCTTTATCCACTCCTTATACAGTAGTCCTTGTATCATTTCCGACTCAGTACTTACCGGTTAGTCCGATGAAGGCGTCCTCGAGGGTCATCTTCTCCTCCACAAGCCGGTCGTAGGGGATCTGTGCTCTCTGCAGGTAGGCCTGTACATACTCTCTCGACTGGAAGGTGTGGAGCTCTGCGGCACGACCGATGACGGCGGTGTAGTAGAGCTTCTCATCCCCCGGCAGGGCGGCAACCCCCTCTCCGGTGGTGAAGGTGTAGCGGTGGAAGGTCTCCATCAGCTCCCTCACCGGCATCTGGACAAGGATCTTCCCATAGTCGAGGATGATACAGTCGTCAATCAGCCGCTCCATATCCTGGATGATATGGGAGGTGAGGAAGACCGTCTTGTCGCTCCCACCGGTGTAGTCCCTGAGGTAGTCGATGAAGAGGCGCCGGTAGCCTGGGTCGAGTCCGAGGGAGAAGTCGTCGAGGATCAGGAGGTCGGCATCCTGGGCGAGGATCAGTCCGAGGGCGACCTGGGAGCGCTGCCCGCAGGACATCTGGCTGATCCGCTGCCGTGGAGCGATCTGGAGCTTGCTGACGAGGTCGTAGTAGATCTCACGCTGCCAGCGGGGGTAAAACCGCGCATAGAAGTGTTCGATCTCCGTGACGGTCATGAAGCTGTACTGCACATGCCCCTCGATGAGGAGAGCGATCTGTGCTTTTACGGAGGGAGGCATGGCTTGGATGTCGTAGCCGAGCATCCGACAGGTGCCTCCGGCGGGGCGGAGATAGCCCGCAAGGATATTGATCGTGGTGGTCTTGCCGGTGCCATTCTTCCCCAAGAGACCGAGGATGCGCCCCCGAGGGACCTCAAAGGAGAGATCCTCGTAGATGAGACGCTTCCCGTAGTAGTGGGTCAGGTGGTCACACTGGATGATGCTATCCTGCATGGCGTCACTTGCCTGCCTTCAGAGAGGGCTGTACGCGAGCATTGAAGTCCTCGGTCGAGTTGTTGGTATCCTTGAGGTACTTCCGACCATTCACCTCGCGCTCCACCTTACGGATGACAGCAGTACCCTGGCCTGTCTTGTCTTGAAAACTATCGCGCCAGCCAGTAAAGCCTGCATCGATGGTGTCAGGGATGTAGCGCCAGTCGATCTTATCCTTAATACCCAGGAAGACGGCATCGACGATCCAGTCGTTGGGGATCTTGTAGGCATTGGTCTCCATCTCCTTGACAAAGTCCTTGAAGCGGAAGACATACTTTGCCGACCATGCATAGTCCTTCTCATAGGTAGCGACATCGACCGGAACCCTAACGAGGGCAATGGTGGTGCAGCCCGCCTGATGGAAAGAGGAGACGGTCTGGGAGGACTTGTAGTAGGAGATCAGATTAGGCACCTCAGGATTGTCTGTATCCTGGAAGCTGGGATTGGAGGAGAGGTCGTAGATCTCGAAGTCGGCGTGGGATAGGTCTACCGCTCCAGTGAAGACCTTGGAGTGGTCCAGGGCGTCATTTGCAATGATGATGGAGGCACCGGGCTTCACGGGATAGGTGGTCCCATCGCCGGGGATGATGGAGAGGAAGTCGACCGGGAGGATATCCTTGATCGCATTCTTATCCACATAGTCCTGCTTCATATTGCACAGGAGGGCAGACTCCGCAATGCCGAGTCCATCAGCGTAGAGAGTGATATCGGAGTTGTTGGTGATCTTGATGTACTGCTCGCCGTACTTATAGGACTTCTTCGTCTCGGGATTGTAGGTAGGGCTGATGAAGAGCTCCTCGATGACGAAGCCGGAGCTGACATTCTCCGTGTACTGAGGGATAAGGGTGAAGGTACTCTTCTCGCCCTTCACGACGATGCTCTCCTCCATGGAGACGGTCGTCCGGACCTTGCCGAGGCGATCGGACTGATAGGCGAGCCCCGCTGTGAGGGAGACTTGGTACTTGCCCTCGAGGAGCTTCTGCCGGAAGGTGGCGGACTCAGGCTTGAGGGCGATCTCCTTGCCGTCCCGGCTACCCTTGATCGTCACCTGGAGGTCGCTGTAGGTAGCGTCCTTGAGGCCGACAGGTGCCTCGATGGTGAAGGTACACTCGCTCTCGATGGCAGGCTTACGGGTCTCCTCAGGCTTACAGCCTACGAGGAGGACGGAAAGGAGGGCGACGAGGGTCCAGAGGTGATGAAGTTGTTTTATGATCATTTTATACTTGAGATTATTATTTCAGATTGACGGTACGGAAGTCCTCGGAGGAGTTGTTGGT